>CAZIII010000056.1:0-11605 GCA_964539425.1 uncultured Tissierellaceae bacterium
GGTATGGGATAATGTATAACCAAGGAGATATTGTGCTTATCCCAATTCCGTTTACCAAAGGATAGAAATACTTATAAGCATATAATTAAAAAATGGAACTTTATTCCTTAAGAAGTATATACAAAGAACCATCACTTTGAATTTCTGCATAAAATACATCATCAACACTATTTATTTTTTGATACTTAAGCTCATTCTCCAACCATTGTATATTTAAACCATAGGTAAGCAGGTTTTTGTGGATTATTCTGCTATCTATTATTATTTCAGCAGGTAAGTATTTAGGCTTAGAAGTGGGGATTTTCATATCCTTTCTAGTAACATCTATTTCCTCTTGTACTTTCAATACACTTAATTTTCCATTTTGCTCTAATACAGCATAGTCAACATCTTTAATAGAAAATATTCCTTGTTCTCTACACATCATGGATAATTCTTCTAAGTTAATTCTTGAAGATTTTAATTCTTTTTCCTGGATTTCCCCATTTTTCACCAATATTGAAGGTTGACCATCAATAATTTTTCTTAGTTTTGATGATTTGAGAGTAATATAAGCTAGTAAAGCAGTTAATCCACACCACCAAATTAGGCCTACTATCTCATCCCAGATTGTCTTATCGTCAAAACTAATTATATTTGCTGCAAGAGAACCAATGGTTATACCTGTTACATAATTAAAGAAAGTCATTTGACTCATCTGCTTTTTCCCAAGCAATCGAGCCAAAAGTAATAATAATACAAAAGCAATAGTTGGTTTAAGAATTATCATACTAATACCTCCAGTTGTAATAGTATGGGCAAATTAGCAATAATTATTAAATTTATTTAAGTTGAGCATAAAGGGGTATAATCTATAAAAATAGAAGTTTAATTATATTTTTAGGAGAGATACTATGGATCGAAATAATGGGACTAATTCTATAAAAGAGAATGAGTCCAAAGAGGAATTTTTAAAAGGGAAAAGATTAATTTTAGGTGATCGGGAGATTTTAGAGGAGTTTATTAATGCTACAAATATTGGTATATGGGAATGGAATATAAAAACAGGTGAGTTAGTAATAAATGAAAAATATGCAAGTATAATTGGATATAGATTAGATGAGTTAATCCCTTTTTCTATAGAAGCATGGAGAAAGCATGTGCATAAGGATGATAGGGAAAAAGTCGAGAAGTGTTTGCAAGAACAGATAGATGGAATATCTGAATATTATGATTGTGAGTTTCGATTAAGGCATAAGGAGAATGGGTGGATCTGGGTACATAATAGGGGTAAAACTATTAGCTGGGAGGAGGATGGCAAACCACTTGCAATGCTTGGATTAACCTTTTATATTCCAGAACGAAAAAAAAGCGAAGTAGAGAAGTTAAACTTAGCCACAGCCTTTGAGCAAGCATCAATAACTGTTGTTATGACAGATAAAAATGGAAATATTTTATATGGGAATCCTGCTTTTGAAAGGATATCTGGCTATTCATTGGAAGAAGCCATTGGGAAGAATCCTAGAATATTAAAGAGTGGTTTAACTCCTGATTCAGTGTTTATAGATTTGTGGGATACCATTGGCCAAGGAAAAAATTGGCAAGGAGAGTTCATTAACAAGCGTAAAGATGGATCTTTATATTATGAAGAGGTTAGAATTACACCCATAATTGATGATAACGGAGATATAATAAACTTTTTGGGAATAAAGCAGGATATTTCTGAAAGAAAATACTTAGAAGAAAAACTAAGACAATCCTCAATAAGGGATCACCTAACTAATGCTTACAATAGAAGGTATGTATTTGAAAGATTAAGTGAAATGATTAAATTATACAAGAAAAATGGGGAGAATTTTTCTCTAGGGATTATTGATTTAGATTTATTTAAAAATGTAAATGATAAATATGGTCATCTAGCAGGGGATTTTATATTAAAAGAGTTTGTAGAAATAATTAATTCATGCATTAGAGATTACGATATATTAGGTCGATATGGAGGAGAAGAATTTATTCTAGTATTGAACGGAATAGGTAAAGAACATACAGAACGAGTCATAGGGAGAATTTTGAATAAGGTGAGGGAAACTAAATTTAATTATGAAGGTAATGAAATAAATATTACTTGTAGCTGTGGGATTTCTGAGGTTTCTGAAATACCAAAAGACATATTATCAGTTGAAAAACTAGTAAATGAAGCTGATACAAGATTATATAAGGCAAAAGATACAGGTCGAGATAGAATCGTAATAGATTAGAAGGCATATAGGGATAAAATAATCCCCTTAATTAATTAAAGTTGAGGGGATTATTTTATTAGCCTATTTCATTAGAATCCAGGTACTACAGCACCTTCATAAGTTTCTTCAATAAATTTTTTAACTTTTTCTGATTGTAAAGCTTTCAATAGTTTTACGAATCTATCTTCTTTTTCATTTCCTGATTTTACTGCTACTAAGTTAGCATATGGTGATTCTCCACCTTCTACTACAAGACCATCTTTTACAGGGTTAAGTCCAGCTTCTATAGCATAGTTTCCATTGATTACAGCTCCATCTACATCATTTAATGTAATTGGTAGAATTGCAGCTTCAAGGGCTTGAAATTTAAGGTTTTTTGGATTTTCAACTATATCTAGTTCGGTAGCTTCTACTCCAACTCCATCTTTCAATTTAATTAATCCATTAGCTTCAAGTAAAAGTAAAGCTCTACCACCGTTTACTGTATCATTTGGAATTGCAATCTCTGCACCATCAGGTAATTCCTCTAAGGATTTAAAGCTATTTGAATATAAAGCCATAGGCTCCACATGTACTTTGCCAAGTGAAACTAAATCTAAACTTGCATCAGCTTTATGTTTATTAAAATATGGTTCATGTTGGAAGAAGTTAGCATCCAAATCACCACTATCAAGGGCTGTATTTGGTGTAATATAATCAGTAAATACAACTATTTCAACTTCGATTCCTTCTGCCTTTAGATCATCAACTACTAGTTCAACTAATTTTGCATGAGGGTCTGGTGACACACCTATTTTTATTTTTTCTACATCTGAGCTGCTAGCACCACAACCTGTTAATAGGGATAGGGATAATACTATTATTAATGCAAGTGATAATATTTTTTTCAATTTAATTCCTCCTCAAATTTTTATTGTTCTTTATTAATTGACTTTGCGACTTTATTTCCTATAAGTTGTACTCCCTGAACTAAAATTATAATAGCTATAATAGAAATTACCATTATATCTGTTTTACGACTATAAAGTCCAAATCGAATAGCTAAATTGCCTAAACCACCTCCTCCGATAGCTCCAGCCATGGCTGAATATCCTATTAAATTTATTATTGTAAGGGTTATACCTGATGCAATCGATGGTAGGGATTCGGGTATTAAGACCTTTAATACAATTTGAAGAACAGTAGCCCCCATAGCAAGACTAGATTCAATGACACCTTTTGGTGTTTCCTTTAGACTTCCTTCCATAACCCTAGCAACAAATGGAGCAGCGGCTATGGACAAAGGTACTATAGTTGCAGTGGTACCAATGGATTTGCCAACAATGATTTTTGAAAGTGGAAATACAATAATCATTAGGATTATAAAGGGAATAGATCTTAATATATTGATAATGCCCCCTAAAACTTTGTTAAGCAAAGGCTTCTCCCAGATATTGCCTTTTTCAGTAATTACTAAAAGTACTCCTATTGGAAATCCCAACAATATTGATAAGATAGTTGAGACAGATACCATATATATAGTTTCTAAAAAAGAAGGAATAATTAATTTAGCCATTATACTACCTCCACATGGACTTCTTCATTTTTCAAGAATGAAATAGCCCTATTGATTTCTATTTCTTCTCCAGTCAATTCAAGTATTAGATGGCCTACACTTGATTGCTGGAGTTTATTAATGTTACCTGATAGAATATTTACATCTATCTCGTAATTCCTAATAATATTAGATACAATTGGTCTTTTTGCACTATCCCCTAAGAAAGTAAGTCTGATAATTTCTCCATTAAAGTCTATAGGATTAATAATTTCTTCCTCGATATTGCCCTGTAAAGAATCAATAAAGGACTGTGCAGTTTTAGTTTTAGGATTTCTAAATAAGTTTTCCACAGTATTTTCTTCGATAACATTCCCATTTTCCATAATAGCAACCCTATCACATATTTCTTTAATTACCTCCATTTGATGGGAAATCATTATGACAGTTATATTCAGCTCGTCCCTTATTTTCTTAAGCAACTTCAAAATAGCTTTAGTTGTTTTAGGATCAAGAGCAGAAGTTCCTTCATCGCTTAGGAGTATCTTAGGATTATTTGCTATTGCTCTGGCTATGGCAACTCTTTGTTTTTGTCCACCACTTAGCTGAGAAGGGTAAGAATATTTCTTATCTTCTAACTCAACATATTTTAATAGCTCATCAACTCTTTTTTCAATTTCTGCTTTATTCATTTTTTCTAGCTGTAATGGAAAAGCAATATTATCATAAACAGTTTTTTGAGACAATAAATTGAAATGTTGAAAGATCATACCTATTTCTTTTCTTTCTTTTCTTAAATTCTCCTTGCTAAGAGTAGTTATATCTACTCCATCAATAATAATATTTCCTTCAGTTGCTTCTTCAAGTCTATTGATACATCTGATTAATGTAGATTTTCCTGCACCACTTAATCCGATAATTCCAAATATCTCTCCTTTATTTACATTTAGAGATATATTTTTTACAGCATACAAATTTTCTTTGCCCCTAACAAATATTTTAGATAAATTTTTAATTTTAATCATTATTTTATTCCTCCTTTGAATCATCCAAAAAATAAAAACCTCTTTTAAAAGAGGTTAAAATAAAAAACCTCTTTATGAGAAAGAGGTTTAATTTCCTCTCTCATCTTTCGGTATAATACCGCTGGATTTAGCACCTTATAACTATACAGGTTGCTGGGTTTCATCGGGCCATTCCCTCCACCACTCTTGATAAGAGTTATATTCAGTTTATATTTAAAAACAATCATAATACTATTATTATGTTTTGTCAACCTTAATTTTTATTTTTTTATATTTTTATATTCATTCATACCATTCTAAGTCGTCACTATTATCATCAGTATTAATTAAAGGCATACTTGGATTTAAAAATATATTATTAGTTAAGCCTACGAAAGCATCAGGTTCTCGAGCACTTTGATATTCTGATTGTGGGAAATCTGTGTTTTCCAAATCCTCGGTTCTATAATATATATTAAATTCAGGTTGGTTTATAGTGTCAAAAATTTTCCCCATTCTTCCACCTCCTGATATTAGTTTTTCCAATTAATTATTTAATATTTAAACATCTTTTGGTAGGATAAAAAGTTTTTTTTTACACATAATATTAAAGATAAAAATAACATTTTGAAAGGAGCATATGAATGGCACTTAAAAACACTGTTAATCTAAATAACATAACTCAACAAGAGCTTAATTCAGTAAAAGAAATAGCAGGAGAACATTTAACTATGAGTAGCAAATTTGCAGATTATGCAAATCAAGTTCAAGATTCTCAATTAAAGCAAATGTTTCAACAATCAAGTACAGATGCGAAAACTACTGCTACAAATCTAATAAATTCACTATAGGAGGATAAATACATGCAAGAAAGAGATATTGTAAATGATGTTTTAGGTGGAACTAAGGCTAGTATAAATTGCTATACTACAGCAATTATGGAGTGTTCAAATCAACAACTAAGATCAACTCTACAAACATTAAGAAATGAAGCAGAACAAATGCAATACCAATTATTTCAAATGGCTGAGCAAAAAGGATATTATGTACCTGCACCACCAGCCAATAAAAATGATGTAAATCATATAAAAACAACTTTAAGCAGTAGTGTAAATAGCCCAACACAAATGAAGTAGGTAATATATTGAAGCCCTAGCTACTAAAAAATAGTTAGGGCTTTTTTATAATAATTATTGGACTTTTTATTATATTTATGATATTATTATTTAAATATATACCTTTAATCTAATCCTGTGAGGTTAGGAAGGAGAGCGTAAATAAAAGTGCTTTGTATACCTATGCCTTCCTTTATGGAAGGCATTTTTATGCACTAACCCCTAAAATGGTATATAACTAGAGGAGGGAAAGTATGCTAAAAGGAAGAAATTTAATTGATCCTCAGGACTTTACAGTAGAGGAACTAGACCAAATATTTAAGTTAGCAGAGGACATTATAGAAAAACCAGAAGATTTTACTCATGTATGTGATGGTAAGTTACTAGGGAATTTATTCTTTGAACCTAGTACTAGAACTAGGTTAAGTTTTGAATCAGCGATGCTAAGACTAGGTGGTAAAATAGTTGGTTTTTCTGAGCCAGGATCCAGTTCAGTAACAAAGGGAGAAAACTTAGCGGATACCATAAGAACAGTTGCAGCATATACAGATATTATTGCAATACGTCATCCAAAAGAAGGAGCTCCAAAATATGGTTCCCTATATTGTGATATTCCCCTTATAAATGCAGGAGATGGGGGACATCAACATCCAACACAAACATTAACAGATCTACTAACTATAAAAGTTGCAAAGGGTAAATTATCTAACCTAACCATTGGACTATGCGGAGATTTGAAATTTGGACGTACAGTTCATTCTCTGATAAAGGCAATGTCAAGATATGAGAATATCAAATTTATACTTATATCCCCTCAAGAATTACAAGTACCGGAATATATTAAATCTGAGATTTTAGATAAGAGGTCTGTAGAATATGTGGAAGTAGAGAGATTGGAAGATGTCATGGACCAGTTAGATATTTTATATATGACTAGGGTACAAAAAGAACGTTTCTTCAATGAAGCCGACTATATAAGATTGAAAGATAGTTATATTCTAAATAATGACAAGCTAAAAGTAGCAAAAGAAGATTTAACAATTTTACATCCACTACCAAGGGTAAATGAAATAAGTATGGAAGTGGACAGGGACCCGAGGGCCTGGTATTTTAAGCAAGCGAAATATGGCATGTTCGTAAGAATGGCATTGATTTGCAAATTGTTGGGGGTGAAATAATGTTAAATATAAATAGTATTACAAAGGGAATAGTAATTGACCATATAAAACCAGGTTATGGTATAAAAATATTCGAACATTTGAAGTTAAGTAATGCCGATTTTACAGTAGCCTTAATAATGAATGCAATGAGCGAGAAATTAGGGCGAAAGGATATCATTAAGATTGAAAATAGAATTGATATAGATTTGACTATGTTGGGATTTATGGATGCAAATATTACAGTAAATATTATTGAAAATGAAGTAATTACGGAAAAAATAAATTTATCCTTACCAGATAGGGTAGAAGGTATTATAGAATGTAAAAATCCAAGGTGTGTGACATCCACTGAAAGAGGAATAGTTCATAAGTTTAAACTCATAGATGAAAGCAAAGGGAGATATATATGCGAATACTGTGATCAGATATATTCCTGGGAGGGATAAAATGGATATATTGATAAAGGGTGCAAGAATAGTAGATGAGAATAAGGATTTTATGGGAGATTTATATATTAAAGATGGACGGATTGAAGATTTTGGAGAAAATCTTAATGTTGAGTGTAGGACAATAGATGGAGAAGGCTTAGTTCTTATGCCTTCCTTCATTGATCTACATGTACATTTTAGGGAACCAGGATTTACTCACAAAGAAGATTTATACACTGGTGGATTAGCTGCATTAAAGGGAGGATATACCCTAGTTAATTTAATGGGAAATACTAATCCTGTTTGCAGCTCCATGGATACGGTTGAATATGTATTGAATAGAGCAAAGGAACTGGATTTAGTTGATGTTCATCAAACAGTTTCTATTACCAAGGATTTTGATGGTAAAACTTTAGATCATTTAGATAGCTTAGATAAGAGAGTAAAGTTTATATCTGATGATGGAAAGGGAGTTAAATCTAATATAACAATGTACAATGCCATGATGAAGGCTAAGGAAAAAGATTTAACTATTATAACCCACGCAGAAGATGATGATTTAACTCCAATTGATTACAGAATATCGGAAAACATCATTACAATAAGGGATATTTATTTATCTAAAGTAACAGGGGCAAGACTACACTTAGCCCATGTTAGCACAATAGAGGCTATGGAAGAAATAAGAAGAGGAAAAAGTGAAGGTCTTAATGTCACCTGTGAAGTTACTCCACATCATATTGCTCTCTGGGATAATGATTTTAAGGTTAATCCTCCAATTAGATCAAAATCAGATGTAGATGCAATTATAATGGGTATAATAGATGGGACAGTAGATACAATTGCAACAGACCACGCACCACATACCAAAGAAGATAAAGGGAATGGAGCACCTGGTTTATCAGGTATAGAAACATCATTTTCAGTATCCTATACTACTTTAGTTAAGACTGATAGAATAGATTTAAAGAGATTGTCAAAAGTCATGTCTGCTAATGCAGGTAAGATTATGGGCGTGAAAAAGGGTAAAATAGAAAAAGGATATGATGGTGATATAGTCCTCGTAAACTTGAATAAGGAAATAGACGTAGATGGAGAGAAATTTATTTCCAAGGGAAAGAATACTCCATTTAATGGAATGAAGTTTTATGGAGAAGTAGTTATGACTCTGAAAAATGGAGAGATTAAATATTCTAGTAAGAATTCTTAATAATAGGGGGTGTGATTTTGATCATCGATAGACTTTACAAGGAAGTTGAGAAGAAAGGTAATACTTGTGTGGGACTAGATTCTCATTTGGATTATATTCCAAATGAAATGAAAGAGAAATATCAAGACCTAGAGGATATAATTTTTCAGTTTAACAAGAGGATAATAGATTGTACAGAGGATATTACTGCAATTTACAAACCACAGATTGCATATTATGAAGCCTATGGCATTAAAGGGCTTTTGGCATATAAAAAGACATTAGAATATTTAAAGAGTATAAAGGCATTATCCATTGGAGATATAAAACGAGGAGACATTGCATCCACAGCAGATATGTATGCAAAGGCTCATTTTGAAGGGGATTTTGAGACTGATTTTATTACTCTAAATCCCTATATGGGGTTTGATAGCATTACTCCTTATCTTAAATATCTTGATAAAGGAAATAAAGGAATCTTTGTACTCCTTAGAACTTCTAATCCTGGTGCAAAGGACATTGAATATCTAGATGTCAATGGAGAGAGCTTATATTATCATGTAGGAGATAAATTAGAAGAGATGGGGTCTAAATACATGGGACAACTAGGTTATAGTCTAGTTGGTGCTGTAGTAGGGGGTACTCATGTAGATGAGGCTGTTGAAATAAGAGAAAGATACAAAAACATGTTTTTCCTAATACCTGGCTATGGAGCTCAGGGGGCTAGGGGTAAAGATGTAAAACTTTATCTAAATGAGGGGAATGGCGGGATTGTCAATTCTTCAAGGGGTATAATTACTGCCTACAAAAAACATGAAGATGGAGTAAAAAACTTTGAGAAATATATAAGAGAAGCAGTTCTCAACATGAGAGAGGATATTGGATATGAAAGAGACATATAAAGATGGTATCATTTATTCTAATACTGAGATTAGTCCAAATATATATGATCTAACCCTAGAAGGAGATTTTCAAGGAAAACCAGGACAATTCTATATGGTAAGGGGATGGAATGGATTAGATCCATTTTTACCTAGACCAATAAGTATTGCTGATCTAGAAAATGGAAAGATTAAATTATTATATGAAGTGAGAGGCAGGGGAACCCATATAATATCTAAGCTTAAAAAGGGAGATAAATTAAGTATCTTAGGACCATTGGGTAATGGTTTCAATGTAAAAGAGGAAGGAAAAATTGCCCTAATAACTGGAGGAGTAGGTATTGCCCCTATGTTATATTTAACTAAAAATCTTTCTGCTGATATTGATATCTTTAGTGGATTTAGAAATAATGCATATTTTTTAGATCAAATAAGACCCTATGTAAAAAACACTTATATCGCTACAGAGAATGGGTCTACTGGTCATAAGGGTTTTGTTACAGAATTATTTGATCCTGATAAATATGACCTAGTCTATACCTGTGGACCAACTCCTATGATGGAAGTTGTGATGAAGATGTGTAAAGATATAGTACCAGTATATGTTTCTATGGAAAATCGTATGGCTTGTGGAATAGGCGCATGCCTTGGATGTACTGTAGAGACCATAAGAGGTATGGAAAGAGTATGTAAAGAAGGACCAGTTTTCCTGGGTAAGGAGGTTATCTTACATGACTAAGGTAAATATCTGTGGGATAGAATTAAAAAATCCTGTTATAGCAGCTTCGGGGACCTTTGGGTTTGGGCGAGAGTTTGAAGAGTATTTTCCTATAGAAAGATTAGGTGGTATTTCTACTAAGGGACTTACATTGAATAAAAAAGACGGGAATAAAGGGATAAGAATATATGAAACCCCTTCAGGATTGATGAATAGTATAGGTTTGCAAAATCCTGGAGTTAATGGATTTATCAAAGATGAACTTCCATTTATGGAAACAAAAGATACCGTAATATTGGCTAATCTTGGGGGAAGTACCTTAGATGATTATTTACAGGGCATAGAATTATTAAATGAAACCTCAATCCATATGATTGAACTAAACATATCTTGCCCTAATGTTAAAGAAGGTGGTATGGCATTTGGAATAAAATGTGATACTGCATCACAGGTAGTAAGAGAAGCTAAAAAGATATCTAAGAAACCTATGATAGTAAAGCTATCTCCCAATGCTGAGAACATAAAGGATATGGCCTATGCTTGTGTAGAAGCTGGTGCTGATGGACTTTCTCTAGTTAATACCTTTAATGCATTAGCAATTGATATATATAAAAGAAGACCTATATTTAATAATATAACAGCAGGATTATCAGGTCCATGTATTAAACCTATAGCTCTGAGAATGGTATATGAGGTAAATCAAGTAGTAGATGTACCAATAGTTGGACTTGGTGGGATTATGACTGCAGAAGATGCCATAGAGTTTATTATGGCAGGAGCAACAGCCATTCAAGTAGGTAGTGCAAACTTCGTGAACCCAACTATTTCCATAGATATCATTGAAGGAATAGAGAAGTTTATGGAAAGAGAAGGGATTAAGTCATTGGAGGAAATTAGAGGAATAATAGGGAGGTTTTAAAATGATAATTGATTTATTAAAGGAATCTAATGCATTGTTGGAAGGACATTTCTTATTATCATCAGGAAAACATAGCGATAGATATGTACAGTGTGCAAAGCTATTACAATATCCAGACAAGGCAGCTAAGGCTTTATCTATTGTAGTAGAAAAACTTAAGGATGTGGATATCGACATTGTTGTAGGACCAGCAATGGGTGGAATTATTGTAGCATATGAACTAGGCCGTCAGCTAGGAAAACCAGCTATCTTTACTGAAAGAGAAGAAGGGGAAATGAAAATAAAAAGAGGTTTCCATATAGAAAAGGGACAAAAAGTACTTATTGCAGAAGATGTAGTAACCACAGGGAAATCTGCATATGAAGCTATTAGAGTAGTAGAAGAATATGGTGGAGTAGTGGTAGGCATAGCCTGTCTAGCAAACAGATCCAATGGAGA
>CAZIII010000057.1:0-11594 GCA_964539425.1 uncultured Tissierellaceae bacterium
ATGAAATACTAGCTAAAGCTGGTGTCGATCCAAATACCAGAGTAAAAGACTTAACAGAGTCAGAAGTAGCAAGCCTTAGAGGAATTATTGATGGCTACCATGTAGAGGGAGATTTGAGAAGAGATATCGCCCTTAACATTAAGAGACTTAGAGAAATAAACTGTTATAGAGGAATTAGACATAGAAGAGGATTACCAGTAAGAGGACAAAGAACTAAGACAAATGCTAGAACAAGAAAAGGTCCTAAGAGATTAGTGGCTAAAAAAGGTAAGAAGTAGGTAAAGGAGGGGAAATAAGTGGCAGTTAAAAAAGGCAAAGTGACTCGTGTAAGAAGAAGAGAGCGTAAGAATATAGAAAGAGGTCAAGCTCATATTGCATCAACATTTAACAATACAATGGTTACCTTAACAGATTTACAAGGAAATGTATTATCATGGGCAAGTGCTGGACAGTTAGGCTTTAGAGGTTCTAGAAAATCCACTCCTTTTGCGGCACAACAAGCAGCTGAGGAAGCAGCTAAAAAAGCTATGGAACATGGCTTGAAGAGCGTAGAAGTATTTGTTAAAGGACCTGGTTCAGGAAGAGAAGCAGCTATTAGATCATTACAAGCAACAGGATTAGAAGTAAATATGATTAAAGATGTTACTCCAATTCCTCACAATGGTTGTAGACCACCAAAAAGAAGAAGAGTATAATAGGAGGTGTAGATAGATGGGTAGATATACAGGTCCAGTTTGCAGACTATGCCGTAGAGAAGGTATGAAGCTATTTCTTAAGGGAGATAGATGCTATACAGATCAATGTGCAATAGTTAAAAGAAATTATGCACCAGGACAACATGGACAATCAAGAAAAAAAGTAACAGAATATGGAATGCAACTTAGAGAAAAACAAAAAGTACGTAGATTCTATGGTATTTCTGAATCTCAAATGGCAAAATACTTCCTTATGGCAGATAAAGCTAAGGGTAAGACAGGTGAAAACCTACTTAAAACACTTGAACTAAGATTAGACAATGTAGTGTATAGAATGGGCTTTGGTTCATCAAGAGCAGAAGCTAGACAATTAGTTACACATGGCCATTTTTTAGTTAACGGTTCTAAATTAGATATACCTTCAGCACTTCTTTCAGTTGGAGATGTTGTTGAAGTAAAAGAAAGAACTAGAGGTAGTGAAAAGATTAAAGGGTTAATAGATAACCACAATGGCAACACTGTTAAATGGATAAGTATGGATCTTGATCAATTAAAGGGTAGCATAGTAGCTGAGCCAACTAGAGAGGATATAGATATTCCAGTAGAAGAACACTTAATCGTTGAGTTATATTCTAAATAATAGTATTCATAACAAAATCAGTTGCCCTCATACTTTAACAAACCAAATTATAAGGAGGGTTAATGTTAATGATAGAAATTGAAAAGCCAAGGATTGAAATTCTAGAATTGAGCGATGATGAATCTTATGGAAAGTTTATAGTAGAACCCCTTGAGAGAGGTTATGGCATTACTCTTGGAAATTCACTTAGAAGAGTATTGTTGTCTTCATTACCTGGAGCAGCAATATCTTCAATTAAAATTCAAGGTGTGCTGCATGAATTTTCTACTATACCAGGTGTATTAGAAGATGTACCAGAAATAATATTGAATATCAAAGGCATTGCTGCGAGAATATATACTGATGAACCAGTTACATTAAGAATTGAAGCACAAGGTGCTCAGACAATAACTGCAGGAGATATTATTACAGGGTCAGATGTTGAAATTATTAACTGTGATCATCATATTGCTACCATAAATGAAGATAGCAATCTATACATGGAACTTGAGATTGCAAAGGGTAGAGGTTATATAGTAGCTGATAAGAATAAAAAGGATGGGCAACCAGTAGGTGTCATACCTGTAGATTCAGCTTTTACACCAGTAAGTAAAGTGAATTTTACCGTAGAAAATACTAGAGTAGGTCAAATAACAGACTATGATAGATTAGTGCTTGAAGTATGGACAAATGGCACAATGGGTGCAGATGAAGCTACTTCTTTAGGAGCAAAAATACTTACAGAGCACCTTAACCTATTCATTGGCTTAACAGACCATGTTAGTGAAGTTGAAATAATGGTAGAAAAAGAAGAGGATAAGAAGGAAAAAGTCCTTGAGATGACAGTTGAAGAATTGGATCTTTCCGTTCGTAGCTACAACTGTTTAAAGAGAGCAACTATAAATACAGTTGAAGAATTAACTCTGAAAACTGAAGATGATATGATGAAAGTGAGAAATCTTGGTAAGAAATCCCTTGAGGAAGTACAAAGAAAACTTGCTGAATTAGGATTAAGCTTAAAAAAATCTGATGAATAACAAGGCATGAAGGAGGGATAAATGTGACAACATTAAGAAAACTTGGTCGCCCTACAGATCATAGAAAAGCAATGCTTAGAAATCTAGTAACATCCTTGTTAAGAAGTGGCAAAATAGAAACAACAGTTACAAGAGCCAAGGAAACAAAAAGAATGGCAGAAAAAATGATAACCTTAGCAAAAAGAGGAGATTTACACGCTAGAAGACAAGTTTTAGCTTATGTATATGATGAAGATGTAGTAACAAAATTATTTGAAGAAATTGGACCGAAATACAAAGACAGAAACGGCGGATATACGAGAGTATTAAAAGTGGGACCTCGCCGTGGAGACGGAGCAGAAATTGCAATATTAGAATTAGTATAAAAAGTAGGGGATTAAGTTTAAGCTTAGTCCCTTTTGTTTTAATTGATTAGAGGAATTAAAGCAAAAGGGACCAAGAAAAGCTAAGAATGATTTTATTGTTTCTATGGCTAATAATAAATTTAATTTTGAATAATGGGTATGTATTAAAAGTAATTGTTAATTGTCGATTGTTATGTTATATTAAATAGTGGACGAACAATAGCAATTGTTAATTGAATCGAGGGATAAGAATGGATAATATAATGATTAAAATGGAAGAAGTAACATACGAATACAAATCCTTAATTGATGATAGTATTCAGCAAGCTGTTCAAAATATAAGCCTTGAAGTAAAAAAAGGGGAATTTTTAGTAGTACTTGGTCATAATGGATCAGGTAAATCTACCTTAGCGAAACTTATGAATGGCCTTTTGCTACCAACTAGGGGCAAGGTTCAGGTAATGGATATGGATACTACAGATAACGATAAAATCTGGAATATAAGAGAAAAAGCAGGAATGGTGTTTCAAAATCCAGACAATCAGATAGTTGCAACTATTGTAGAAGAAGATGTAGCTTTTGGGCCTGAAAACCTAGGAGTACCACCTTTAGAAATAAGAAAGAGAGTGGATGAATCCTTAGCTATAGTAGAGATGTCAGAGTATAAAAAACACGCCCCACACTTACTATCTGGAGGACAAAAGCAAAGGGTAGCCATAGCAGGAATACTTGCCATGGAGCCAGATTGCATTATTTTTGATGAGCCAACGGCCATGTTGGATCCTACAGGTAGAATTGAAGTCATGAATACAATTAAAAAGTTAAATAAAGATGAAAATAAAACAATAGTTTTGATTACTCATTATATGGATGAGGCAGTTGAAGGAGATAGAATTCTTGTAATGGAACAAGGAAAGATAGTAATGGAGGGAACTCCAAAAGAAATATTTAAGCAAGTAGAAAAAATAAAAGAACTAGGATTAGATGTACCACAAGTAACAGAATTAGTATATGAACTTCGAAAAGAGGGACTAGATTTGAAGGAAGATGTTTTATCGATAGAAGAATTGGTGGAATTGCTATGATAATGAAAATAAATAACTTAAACTATATATATAATCCTAATACACCCTTTGAGAAAAAAGCCCTAGATGATATTAATATAGAGATTAATGCAGGCGAATTTATTGGGTTAATTGGGCATACAGGCTCTGGAAAATCAACATTAGTGCAGCATTTAAACGGATTAATGAAGCCTACATCAGGTAGCATAACAATAGATGATATAAATATTACTGAAAAAGATGCAAATCTTAGACTAGTTAGGCAAAAAGTTGGATTAGTATTCCAGTACCCAGAGCATCAACTTTTTGAAGAAACTATATATAAAGATATTGCCTTTGGACCTAAAAACTTAGGATTAAGTGATCAAGAAGTTCTAACTAGGGTCAAGGATTCCATGGAGCAAGTTGGCTTAGATTTTGAAAGTCTTAAGGATAGATCTCCATTTGAGTTATCAGGTGGACAAAAAAGAAGAGTAGCCATTGCAGGGGTACTTGCTATGAAGCCTAAGATACTAGTATTAGATGAACCAACAGCTGGATTAGATCCAAATGGAAGGGATGAAATATTAGGAGAAATACAAAAGCTTTATGAAAAAGAAGGTATAACGATTATATTAGTTTCCCATAGCATGGAGGATGTAGCAAAATTAGTTGATAGAATATTAGTAATGCATAGAGGAAAATTAGCTATGGATGGTGAGACTAGAGATATATTTAGAAGGGCAGATGAATTAGAACAATTGGGACTGGGAGTTCCGCAGATAACAAAGTTTATGAAGATTTACAAAGAAAAGGGTAATGATGTAAAAGAAACCATTTTAACTGTAGAAGAGGCTAAGGAAGAAATAATAAAGTATTTAAGGAGAAAGAAAGATGCTTAAAGATATAACAATAGGTCAGTATTTTCCTGGAGATACAATAATTCATAGGTTGGATCCAAGAATAAAAATAATAATAATTTCATTATTCATAGCATCACTATTTTTTGTGAACAGTTTTATACCTTATATATTTATTCTGGGATTTATTCTAGCTGTAGTTAAGGTATCAAAGGTGCCACTAAAATTTATATTAAAAGGGCTAAAACCACTATTTTTTATTATATTGATAACTTTCACTATCAATATTTTAATGACTAAGGGTGAAGTGTTAGTAGAGCTTGGGCCACTGAGTATAACCAAGGAAGGGTTGTACTTGGCTGTATTTATGGCATTAAGGCTTGTATTTCTTATAATAGGGACATCCCTTCTTACACTAACTACATCCCCAATTGCTTTAACAGATGGGATAGAGAAGCTATTATCTCCTTTTAAAAAGATTGGGTTACCAGCACACGAATTAGCTATGATGATGACAATTGCCCTACGATTTATACCAACATTACTTGAAGAAACTGATAAAATAATGAAGGCTCAAATGGCAAGAGGTGCAGACTTTGAATCAGGAAATATCATAAGTAGAGCTAAAAATCTAGTACCCCTATTAGTTCCATTATTTATAAATGCATTTAGAAGGGCAGATGAACTTGCTACTGCAATGGAGGCCAGATGCTATAGAGGTGGAGACAATAGAACTAGACTAAATGAATTAAAACTGAAAAGATTAGATATAGTATCTTTAATATCTATGATAATATTTTTTGGATTGATTATTTATACAAGATATATATAGGAGTAATTATGAAAAATATTAAGCTTACAATTGAATATGAAGGTACTAATTATTCTGGATGGCAAAAACAGAACAATTGTAGAACCATACAAGGGAAACTGGAAGAAGCCTTAGAACAAATGACTAAAGAGAAGATTAAACTCCTTGGATCTGGAAGAACTGATGGTAAAGTCCATGCCCTAGGTCAAGTAGCAAATTTCATTACAAATTCAAATATTCCAGGGGATAGATATAAATATGCATTAAAATATCTATTACCTGAAGATATTAGTATAGTTGAATCAGAAGAAGTGGATTTAAGTTTTCATTCAAGGTATAGTGCTAGAAAAAAAAGATATAAATATATTGTATATAATGGTAAATTTCCAAGGGCTATTTATAGGAATTTTTCCTACCATGTACCTCGTAATCTTGATATAAATGAAATGATTGAAGCTTCAAAGTACTTTATTGGCACCCATGATTTTCGTACATTTATGGCATCCCATGCAAATGTACATAGCACCGTTAGAACGATTAATGAAATAACAATTGTGAAAAACGACAATTTAATAGAATTTACTATTGAAGGCAATAGTTTCTTACATAATATGGTAAGGATAATAGTAGGTACTTTGATTTTTGTTGGGATTGGCAGATTCGATAAATCACAAATACCGGGTATAATATTAGAAAAAAACAGAAAAGCAGCAGGGCCTACAGCACAACCACAAGGATTATTTTTAGAAAAAGTTTTTTACTGATAAAAACATCTTGACATAGACGGATACTTGTATTAGAATAGATTAGAGTGTTTTAAAAAAGACCCGGAACTTTTTTAATATTGACTGCTCAACGTTGGTATAAGGAGGGAAATTGATGAAAAGCTTTATGGCTAAGACAAACGAAATAGATAGAAAATGGTATGTAATAGATGCTGAAGGTAAGGTGCTAGGTAGACTAGCTACAGAAGTAGCTAATATATTGAGTGGCAAGAACAAACCAATATATACTCCTCACGTAGACACAGGCGATTTTGTTATCATTATCAACGCAGACAAAATTAAATTAACAGGTAAAAAATTGGATCAAAAGCATTATGTATATCATACAGGACATCCAGGCGGATTAAAGGAAATACCATATAGAAAATTAATAGTTGATAAACCAGAATTAATTATTCAACTAGCAGTAAAAGGTATGCTTCCAAAAAGTAGCCTTGGAAGAAATATGATTAGAAAAATGAAAGTATATAGTGGAACTGAGCATAATCACGAAGCACAACAACCTGAAATATATGAATTTTAATGCTCACGAGAAAGGAGGACTGTAAGTGGCTAATATACAATTTATTGGAACAGGAAGAAGAAAGACTTCCATAGCTAGAGTAAGACTAGTGCCAGGAAATGGCAATATTACTATAAATAAAAGAGATATAAGTGAATATTTTGATTTTGAAACATTAAGAGTAATTGCAAAAGAACCTTTAGTTATCTCTGAAACAGCAGACAAATATGATGTATTTGTAAATGTTGAAGGTGGAGGATTTACAGGTCAAGCAGGTGCTATTAGACATGGTATCGCTAGAGCATTAATCGAATCTGACCAAGAATTAAGACCAATACTTAAAAAAGCAGGACATTTAACTAGAGATTCAAGAATGAAAGAAAGAAAGAAATACGGCTTAAAGAAAGCAAGAAGATCACCACAATTCTCAAAGAGATAATATTTTTAAAACGTCAGAGTTTAAATACTTTGACGTTTTTTTAATGTTTGTGAATTTGATTTGATTTTTTATACTTTCCTATGGAATATACTCAATTCAATTGCAATATATTTCTATAGGAGGGGGTATGATGAGAATAATAATAATTAGGAAGAAGTATGTATTCCTGTCTATAATGATGATATTTTTGTTTATGATCTATGGATATATATCACTAATACAAAATAAAGCTATACCAGTGACCTATTTGCCAATTTCTAACAAAATCGTAATTATTGATCCAGGACATGGAGGGATAGATCCCGGTGCAGTAAGTAAAAATGGTGTGAAAGAAGACGAGATTAATTTAATAATAGCTTTGAATTTAAAAAGGCTTATAGAGCAAAGTGGTGGGATAGTTATTATGACCAGAGAGACAGATAAAGGGCTATATACTGCTGACTCAACAACACTTAGACAAATGAAAACTGAGGATTTACACAATAGAAAGAAGTTTATAGACGCTAGTGAAGGTGATGTTTTTATATCCATTCATTTGAATAGCTTCATAAGACCATCATACTATGGAGCACAAACCTTTTATAAAAAGGACTCAAAAGAAAGTGAAGCTTTTGCTTTGATTATACAAAAGGAACTAAGAAGTATATTGGATAAAGAAAACAATAGACAACCACAAGATAGAGATGATGTATTTCTTTTAAATGAAGTCAGTATACCATCAGTACTAGTAGAATGTGGATTTCTCTCAAATAATAAGGAAGAAGCTTTATTAATAGATGAAAAGTATCAAGAGAAAATTGCTTGGTCAATATATATTGGATTAATGAATTATTTTAGTCAAACGGATAATAATTACTAAATGTACATGTGAATAAAGTCTGTGGATATAATAGTTGATTGTGAATATCAATTAAATATAATTGAGAATAGACGAGCAATCAATGTATACAAGAAAAATTATGGTTTACATAAATTATCCACCGATGATTGTGGATAGTGTGGATAAAGTGGATTATACAAAAGGAACGGTTATTAAACCGTTCCCTCAAATTTTTCTATCTTAATACCTTATCTGCGTCTTTTAAGTATTGAATAATACCTAGATGTTGAGGACATACAGACTCACAAGCTCCGCATTCAACACATTTGCTGGAATCTATTTCTTGCTCAATATACCTACTATAGTTATTTTTAGATATGTCTTCTGTACCATATACATACATATTATTGTACAATTCAAATATATTAGGTATAGAAACTTTCTGTGGACAAGGTAGGCAATATTCACAGCTTGTACATCCTACTTTAACATTTTGTTCATATAAAGCAGTTACTTCATCGATGATTTTCAGTTCTTGATCAGTTAAGGAATTAGGAATTGCATCATCGGCGGTCTTTATATTTTCAATTACATGGTCCATTGTTGACATACCAGACAATACAACAGATACCTCTTCAAAATTATAGACCCACTTTAATGCCCATTCAGCTGGTGTCCTTTTTATATTGTTCTTATCCCATATAGCTGATATTTCTTCAGAGGCATTAGACAATTTTCCTCCTTTTATAGGTTCCATTACCACTAAGGAAATGTCTTTTTCTGCAGCATATTTCATTCCTTCAAGACCTGCCTGATATTGTCGGTCCATGTAATTTAATTGGATTTGACAAAAATCCCAAGAATATGAGTCTACAATAGTTTTGAATATATCCAAATTATCATGAAATGAAAAGCCTGCATATTTAATTTTTCCTTTTCTCTTTGCTTCATCAAGGAATTTTAAAACATTTAAGTCATAAATTTTATTCCAAGTGTTTTCTGATAGTGAATGAAGAAGATAGAAATCAATATACTCAGTTTGAAGTCTTTTAAGTTGCTCATCCAAATATTTTTCAAAATCTTCATATGAATTTGTTAACCATGCAGGTAACTTGGTTGCTAAATATACTTTATCCCTATAACCATTACTTAATACCTCTCCAACAAACTCTTCACTATTTCCCTTGTGATATGGAAAAGCGGTATCAATATAATTTATACCATTCTCAATTCCATAGATTAGCATTTCCCTAGCTAAAATTTTATCAATCCTACCAGAATCACCCTCTAATATAGGAAATCTCATGCATCCAAAGCCCAATTTGGATACTTTTAGCTTGTCTTTTGTGAAATAACAGTATTGCATATTTATTCCTCCTCTTGTATAATTAAAGCGATACTACTAATATTATACAATTAAAACTATTCAAACTAAAGGAGTTTATTTTATTGTTATAAGGGTAATATATTTGTAGCGTCAAATTATAGGAAGGAGTGGTTAAATGGAAGCAAAGAAGACCCCATTATATAATGAGCATGTGAACTTGGGAGGTAAAGTAGTTGATTATGCAGGCTGGTTCCTTCCAGTGCAGTATGAAGGTTTAGTTCCAGAACACGAAGCAGTTAGAAATGCAGTAGGTCTATTTGATGTATCTCACATGGGTGAAATAACTGTAAAAGGTAAAGATGCTTTAGCATTTGTAGACTATCTTATGACAAATGATATAACTAAGATAGTTGACAATCAAGTAATTTATACTTTTATGTGTAGACCTAATGGAGGAGTAGTTGACGATCTATTGGTTTACAGATTCGGTCAAGAGGACTTTTACTTAGTAGTAAATGCTTCAAACTCCGATAAAGATTTCGAATGGATTCTTGAGCAAAAGGGTAACTTCGATGTAGAAGTAACTAATATTTCCGACAGTGTAGGAGAAGTTGCAATACAAGGGCCTCTAGCTCAAAAAGTATTACAAAAACTAACGAAGACAGATTTAAATAAAATTACCTTCTTTACATTAGACAGAAAAGTAGATATCAATGGAATAGAATGTATGGTATCAAGAACTGGATATACTGGAGAAGATGGATTTGAAGTATATACAACTAATGAAGGCGTAGTAAAAGTTTGGAATGATATAATGGAAGCAGGAAAAGAAGAAGGAATCAAGCCAGCAGGTTTAGGATGTAGAGATACTCTTAGATTTGAAGCATCATTACCATTATATGGACATGAAATGTCCGAAGAAATCACACCATTAGAGGGTGGATTTAAATATTTTGTAAAACTTGATAAAGCAGGAGACTTCATAGGTAAAGAAGCTCTTAACAAGCAATGGAGCGATGGACTTAAGAGAAAATTAGCTGGATTTGAAATGATTGATAGAGGTATTCCAAGAGAAGGATATGAGATTCAAAAAGACGGAGTAAAAATCGGTCATGTAACTACAGGCTATATGTCACCTACTTTAAAGAAAAACATAGGTAATGCACTAATCGCAACAGAGTTTACAGAATTAGGTACAGAAGTTGATATAATGATAAGAAACAAACCAGCTAAGGCTAAAATAATAAGCAAAAAATTCTTAAAAAAATAAAATATTAGGAGGGTTAATAATGAAAGTAGTTAAAGATTTATTTTACACAAAAGACCATGAGTGGATTAAAGTTGAAGGAAATATTGGGGTTGTAGGAATAGCAGATTATGCACAACATCATCTAGGTGATATTGTTTATGTAGAACTTCCTGAAGTTGATGATGAGCTTGCTAAAGAAGATTCATTTGCAGCTGTAGAGTCAGTAAAGGCAGCATCAGATATTTATGTACCAGCTAGTGGTAAAGTAATTGCAATAAATGAAGAATTAATTGATGACCCTGCTCTTTTAAATGCAGATGCATTTGAAAACTGGATGATTAAAATAGAGTTATCAGATAAAGCTGAATTAGATGAATTAATGACAAGCGAGGATTACGAAAAGTTTTTAGCTGAGGAGGTATAAGTTATGTTCCCATACATTCCAACGACTCATGAAGATGAACAGGAGATGCTCAAATCCATAGGACTTAATTCTCTAAACGATTTATTTAGTGATATCCCAGATGATATGCATCTAAATAGAGAATTGAATTTACCTAAGGCAAAGAGTGAATTAGAAGTTAAAAAGTATTTAACTTCTTTAGCAAATAAAAACTGTTCATTAAGTGAATTGACTTGCTTCCTTGGTGCAGGAGCATATGATCATTATATTCCATCAGTAGTAGACCATGTTATTTCAAGATCAGAATATTATACATCATATACACCTTATCAACCTGAGATAAGCCAAGGAACATTACAATATATATTTGAGTTTCAAACATTAATAGCTAATCTTACAGGAATGGATTTAGCCAATGCATCACTTTATGACGGTGGAACTGCTGTTGTAGAAGCTGCTTTAATGGCAGCAGCATCTTCTAAGAAAGATGAACTAATCATATCTAAGACTGTAAGACCAGAGTCAATACAAATCCTAAAAACATATGCTCATGTTCAAAACCTAAAGGTTATTGAAATAGATATGAAAGATGGAGTTACTGACCTTGAAGAATTAGACAAACATGTAAATGATAATACTGCAGCTGTAATAGTTCAAAGT
>CAZIII010000058.1:0-11321 GCA_964539425.1 uncultured Tissierellaceae bacterium
TATGAGTAATTCTAACAGCTGAGTCAGTAGTATTTACATGCTGACCACCTGCACCAGAAGACCTATAGATATCTATTTTCAAATCTGATTCTTGTACATCTATATCAACATCTTCTGCTTCTGGCAATACTGCAACAGTAGATGTTGATGTATGAATTCTACCACTGGATTCAGTCTCTGGAACCCTTTGAACTCTGTGTACACCAGATTCATATTTTAATCTACTATAAGCACCCTTACCCTTTATCATAAATATAACTTCTTTAAATCCACCAATTCCTATTTCATTGGTATTCATTATTTCAACTTTCCATCTGTTTCTTTCTGCATATCTTGAATACATCCTAAATAGTACACCACAGAATAAAGCTGCCTCATCTCCACCAGCTCCACCTCTTATTTCTACTATAACATTCTTATGATCATTAGGATCTGTTGGTATAAGTAGTACCCTTAGTTCCTCTTCAATGACTTCTAGAGCTGATTCAAGGTCTTTTATTTCTTCTTTAACCATTTCCTTCATATCATCATCTAGTTTTTCCCTTAGCATTTCCTTAGCTTCTTCTAGACCTGCTCTAGTCTCCACAAATTCCCTATACTTAAATACCAAAGGCTCTATATCAGAATGTTCTTTCATGATCTTTTGAAATAGTAGTCTGTCATTTATTACTTCCATATCCATGGATTTTTCGCCTAATTCCACATATCTTTCTTCTATAGCGGCTAATTTATCTAACATTTTTTCACTCTCCCATATTCGATTCACAATTCATTATTAATCCTAAGTTTTTCCTTACCTTTCAATCTCTAATTATACCTTATTTTATATTTAATCCGCTACAATTTATTCAACCTTTTATTTATTAATATGGAACCTATACCTCCAGCTAATACCAAGTATATAGGACTTACTCCTAGAAAAATTATTATCAAGGCTGAGGCCAAAGATATTCCTAATTTTTTATACCCAAATCCTGAGTTTTTTACCATTTTATATACTGCTGATAATATCAATGCAACAATTGCAGGTCCAATCCCTAAGAATACCTTATCCAAGATAGGGTTATTTCTATACTGGTAGAAATAAGTAACAACTAATAATATAATGGCAAATGAAGGTAATACTGTTCCCAGAGTACAAGCCAATGCTCCTGGAAAACCTGCCACCCTGTAACCTACATAAATACTAGTGTTTACAGCAATAGGTCCTGGAGATCCTTGAGCCAGGGCTATGGCATCTAAAAATTCATTCTCATCTATTAATTTTTTCTTCTTCACTATTTCCTCTTGAATAATAGGTATCATGGCATATCCTCCACCAAAGGTAAAGGCACCAATCTTAAAAAATGTTAAAAATAAATTTAAAATCATTCTACCTCTCCTCCTTTAGTATAATAATACGCCCAATGCTCCAGCAAGAATTATTGCTAAAATAGGGTTGAATTTTTTAAATGTTACTAAGACGAAAATTACTATTGAAATAATTACAGCCTTTATATCCACAAAAGCACTCTTTCCAACAGATACTGCTGCTGCAGCTATTAGCCCTAATACCACAGGACGAATACCTTTGAATATCCAATCCACATAAGGACTATCCTTAAATTTAGTAATAAAGTGAAATATCAAACTCATAACAATGAATGACGGCAAGACTACAGCAAAAGTTGCAGTCATTGAACCTAAAACGCCTCCTACCCTATAGCCTAAAAAAGTTGCAGAATTTATTGCGATAGGTCCTGGGGTCATCTCTGAAATAGCTAATACATCTATAAATTCCGTAGCTGTTAGCCAACCATGAGTATGAATTATTTCCTCTTCAATAAGTGGAAGCATGGCATAGCCTCCACCAAAGCTAAATGCTCCTATCTTTAAAAATGATATAAATAACTTGATTAATGTTCCCACTTTACCACCTCATCCTTTTTCAAACCTAGTACTACTCTATTATGTCCTTGTAAATCCTTTAATATAGTAATTTCCTTAAAACCTTCATTAATTAATATTTCTTCTACAGCCTTAGCTTGATCATATCCAATCTCGTAAATAAGAAGACCTCCATCACTTAGGAATTTCTTACTTAGTTCTGTAATCCTTCTATAAAAATCCAATCCATCTACTCCACCATCCAAAGCAAGTCTAGGCTCAAAATCCTTTACTGTTGTATGGAGTTTTTCAATTTCATCCTTGGAAATATATGGCGGATTAGAAGCGATTATCTGAAATTTTCCCTCTAAACTAAGACCATCAAGAGCTTGAAATAAATCTCCCTTGTAAAACTTTACATTATCTAATCCTAATCTACTTTTATTAATATTCGCTACTTTCATAGCAATATCAGAGATGTCTACACCAATTACCTCTGTATTCTTGCAGTAATTTCCAATGCTTAAGGAAATTGCACCACTGCCTATACCTAAATCTAATACCTTTATGGGCATATTTTCATACTTTTCCTTAATATACCCTATAATATACTCTACCAAAATTTCCGTATCTGGTCTAGGTACCAAAACACCTTCTTCTAAATAAAAATCAAGTCCCATAAATTCATTTCCGCCTAATATGTACTGTATAGGGTAGCCAGTCGACCTTTTTCCTGTAAGCTCTAAAAAGTTATCAACAATACTAGGGGATACTTCTCTATCCCCATAGGTATATATTGTTGATTTATCCACATCTAATAATTTACATAGTATTAAAATTGATTCCCTCAGGTCACAAAAAGATTTCTTCAGTAATTCATTGATTACCATCTATCCTCATCCTTATTATCTGGAAGAACAGCCTTTAAAGCTGCAATTGCTACTTCAATTTGTTCACCATCCGGCTCTTTTACAGTGGCTAATTTTTGTATCATTAGTCCAGGATAGGAAAAGAAATAAGCTAATTTTGACTTACTTCTTCCAATAAGCCTATTTATCTCATAAGATATTCCTGCAATTACAGGGAACATTAATATTCTCACTAAAAATCTTTGCAATGGATTTGGCCAACCAAAGAAAGATAAAACTAAAATACTAACTATCATTACCATAAATAAAAAGCTGGTACCACATCTTGCATGGAGAATTGGATATTTCTTCACATTTTCAACGGTTAATTCCTCTTCGTTTTCATAGCAATGTATGGTCTTATGCTCTGCTCCATGATATTCAAATACTCTCTTAATATCTTCAAGCTTGGATACTGCTATTACATAGATTAAAAAGATAATTATTCTAACTAAGCCTTCCAATAGGTTTAAACCTATGGAGCTATTTATTCTAGTCTTAAAGAAATTTGTAAGAATTGTAGGTAATATCATAAAAATCCCTACAGCTAAGGCAATAGAAGTCAACATGGCAAAGAACATCTCCACATCAGCAGCTTTATCCTTAAATATTTTTTGAGTTAAGCTTATTTTAGGTGAAGATTCCTTATTCTCTTCCTCATCTTCAAAAAATTCAGCAGAATACATTAAAGATTTGGTTCCAAGGATTAATGACTCTACTAGACCTACTACTCCTCTTAAGAAGGGTAATTTAAATATTTTATATTTCATCCCTAAAGTATTCAATTTTTCTTTCTTTAACTCAATTTCCTTATTAGGTTTTCTTACAGCTATGGATACATCCTTTGATCCACGCATCATAACTCCTTCGATTAATGCTTGCCCACCAATGCTAGTAATATGTTTGGGTACTCTATTTAAATTTTTTATTTCCATCTATACACCCCCGGCATAAAAAATAAAGGTTAGATGCTTGGGCAACTAACCTAATTTCTGTTTGAAGAAATTAATCAATCTTATATTTCTTCTTGAATTTTTCAACACGTCCGCCACGTTCTGCAAACTTTTGACGACCTGTAAAAAATGGATGACATTCTGAACAGATTTCAACTCTTAACTCATCTTTAACAGAACCTGTTTTAAAAGTATTTCCGCATGCACATGAAACTGTAACTTCTTTATAATTTGGATGAATATCCGCTTTCATTCCTTTCACCTCTCTTCAGATGCTAATTTATAGCAAAAAAACATATTTACAATTCAACCACTAAATTATAGCATATCTATTTTTATTTTTCAACTAAAACCAAATTTTATTTCTCATTTCTTCTATAAATTGATCATTATTTTTAGTTTTTACTAAATTATCAATTAGAGTTTCTGTTACATCTTGGGTAGAAGCGTTGCCCATAGCCTTTCGTATAGCCCATATTGTCTCAAGTTCTTTTTGTGTAAGGAGTAGTTCTTCTCTTCTAGTACCTGATCTGTTGATATCTATAGCTGGGAAAATTCTCTTTTCTGATAGTTTTCTGTCTAGATGTATTTCCATATTGCCTGTACCTTTAAATTCTTCAAAGATAACATCATCCATACGACTACCAGTCTCAACTAAAGCTGTGGCAAGTATAGTTAAGGATCCACCTTCTTCTAATTTTCTTGCAGCTCCAAAAAATCTCTTTGGTTTATGAAGGGCTCCTGGGTCAAGACCTCCTGATAGAGTTCTTCCTGTTGCAGGAATTGTCAGATTGTATGCCCTAGCCAACCTCGTAATACTATCTAATAAAATAACTACATCTTTTCCATGCTCAACTAATCTTTTTGCTCTTTCCAACACAATTTCTGCAACCTTAGTATGATGTTGTGGTAGTTCATCAAAAGTTGAATAAACCACATCCCCCTTTACAGATCTTTTCATATCTGTTACTTCTTCAGGTCTTTCATCTATTAAAAGCACAATAATTTCAACTTCGGGATGGTTTTGAGATATGGCATTTGCCACCATTTTAAGTAAAGATGTCTTTCCAGCCTTTGGAGGAGATACAATCATACCTCTTTGACCCTTACCAATAGGAGATATCAAATCAATCATCCTAGTTGCAAGTTCACTTCCGTTGGATTCAAGTTTTAGTTTTTGATTGGGATAAATTGGAGTTAAATTATCAAAATTAGGTCTTTTAAGGCAGGTCTCTGGATGCATTCCGTTTACAGATT
Source organism: uncultured Tissierellaceae bacterium (assembly GCA_964539425.1). Lineage (GTDB taxonomy): Bacteria > Bacillota > Clostridia > Tissierellales > Tissierellaceae > JAVKTS01. Next base: position 4,985 of record CAZIII010000058.1, read on the forward strand.
TAATATATAGAAGAGCTTTGTATCTTTCCCCTGGGTTTGGGGCTCTTGTAACACCGAAGATTTTATCTCCAGTTTTCAATCTAAATCTTCTAATTTGAGAAGGTGAAATATAGATGTCATCCTCTCCAGAAAGATAATTATCAGATCTTAAAAATCCATATCCATCTGTGTGTAATTCAAGTATTCCCTCTGCTCCATTTATTGTTTCCATATTTCCCAATTCTTCAGTGACTTTTTCCGATAGATCTTCAGTCTCTATATCTTTTATGTCTATTTTTATCTCTTTTAAATCCGGCACTTCCATTTCTGCTTCTTTTTCCTTAGAAGCAAAAGTTTGAAGAATTATATCTATCAACTCATCCTTTTTATATTTATAAGGACTGTTGACACCTTGGTTCTTAGCTATTTCTCTAAGTTCACCAATTTTCTTATTAAGTAAATCATTTTCCGTCAAAAATTCACACCACCTTTCATTCAATTAAGAGTTAACAATTAACGATTAACAATTGTTAATCGTTAATTGTCATTATTTTTTACTTGGCGTATTCTGGTTTTTTGTCTAATATATGTTTTGATTCTATAAATCTTATGGTACCTGTTTCAGCTCTAGTAACTAAAGTATGAGTTGATGCAATATTGTTTTCCAAATATTTAACTCCTTGAAGTAGTTCTCCATGGGATACACCAGTTGCTGCAAAAACTATTTCATTTCCTTTTACAAGGTCATCTGTTTTGTAGACTTTCTTCAAGTCTGCACCCATTGCAATACATCTTTCTCTTTGCTCATCAGTTACTGGGTGTAGTATTCCTTGAAATTCTCCCCCCATACATTTCAATGCAGCTGCAGTAATAACTCCCTCTGGAGCTCCTCCTATACCTACCATCATATCCACGCCAGTATGTTCAAAACATGTATTGATAGCGGCAATTACATCACCATCAGTAATCATTCTAATTCTTGCTCCAGCTTTTCTTATGTCTGCTGCCAATTCTTCATGTCTTGGTCTATCAAGCATAGTCACTGTAACTTCGGATACATCCTTATCCAATGCCTTTGCAACTGCACGAATATTATCACCTATTGGTGCATTAATATCAACAACACCAGCTGCTCCTGGTCCTACAGCTATTTTATTCATATAAGTATCTGGAGCATGAAGCATACATCCCCTAGGTGCTATGGCCACTACTGAAACAGCATCAGGACGACCATATGCAATTGAATTAGTTCCATCTAGTGGATCAACTGCTATATCTATTTTCAAGCTATCTGGCCCTGCTATACCTATTTGTTCACCTATATATAGCATAGGAGCTTCATCAATTTCACCTTCACCTATAACTACAACTCCATCAATATTTACAGTATCAAACATTCTTCTCATTGCATCAACAGCAGCTTGATCTGCAGCATTTTTATCTCCTCTACCTAAGAACTTGGCACTAGCCAATGCCGCCGCTTCTGTTACCCTTGCTAAGTTCAACGCCAAATTTCTATCCATTATAACACTCCTTCATTAGTCTAAATACTATTCCAATCCTTTAAAAACTTTTCTATTCCGATATCCGTTAATGGATGAGCCAACATTTGAACAAACACCTTATATGGTATAGTTGAAATATGAGCACCAGCCTTTGCAGCATCTAACACATGGATAGGATGCCTAATACTTGCGGCAATTATTTCTGTATCGATACCATGTAGGGCAAATATCTGATATATATCCTCTATTATATCCATTCCTTCATTTCCAATATCATCAAGTCTACCAACAAATGGACTTACATAAGTAGCTCCGGCTCTAGCTGCAAGCAAGGCTTGATTAGCTGAAAAAATAAGGGTAACATTAGTTTTAATTCCTTCTCCTGTTAGCACCTTCACAGCCTTTAGTCCTTCTTTAGTCATGGGAATCTTGATAATAATATTTTCATGAATTTTAGCCAGTTCTCTAGCTTCCTTTAGCATACCATCTTTATCTAAAGAAACAACCTCCGCACTAATTGGTCCATCTACTATACTAGAAATTTCCTTAACAACTTCTTTGAAATCTCTCCCTTCCTTAGCTATCAAGCTAGGATTAGTAGTTACACCACAGATTACTCCCCACTCATTAATCTCTATTATTTCATCTACATTTGCAGTATCAATAAAAAGCTTCATGATATACACCCCCGTTTTCAATTAACAATTAACGATTCACAATTAACAATTGTTAGAATTTAGGGATTGGGTCTTTTGGAGACCCTAAATCCCTTAATTGTCAATAATCCTATGCTCTATTAACTGAACCAAATATTTCCATCTTTGCTTTTATTATTTCTTTCATTTGAGCTTTTGCAGGTCCTAATATCTTTCTTGGATCAAAATTATCTGGATTATTCTTTAAGAATTCTTTTACACCATTTGCAAAGGCTATTCTAATATCTGTATCTATGTTTATCTTAGAAATACCAAGTGAAATAGCTTTCTTTAAAGCCTCTTCTGGAACTCCTGATGAACCATGTAATACTAAAGGAACACTGATTATATCACTAATAGCCTTTATTCTATCGAAATCAAGCTTTGGTTCTCCTTTGTATACACCATGGGCTGTACCAACAGCTATGGCAAGGAAGTCCACATCTGTTTCATTTACAAATCTTAAAGCTTCATCTGGGCTTGTAAATGTAGCATCTTTTTCAGAAACTGTTATATGATCCTCTGTTCCACCAATTTTACCTAGCTCTGCCTCAACAGATACACCAACAGCCTTAGCTACTTCTATTACCTTTTTAGTGTATGCAATATTTTCTTCCAATGCAAATCTTGATCCATCAATCATTACAGAAGAAAAACCATGTCTAATACACAACATTACTTGATCAAAATCCGTACCATGGTCTAAATGAAGAGCCACTGGAACCTTAGCCTTTCTAGCTGCTAATTTACCAAGCTCTGCTATATATTCTATTCCTGCATACTTAATACCACCTTGGCTGGCTTGTAGTATAACTGGAGAATTCGTTTCCTCAGCAGCTTCAACAATAGCTTGAATTATCTCCATATTATTAATATTAAAAGCTCCAACAGCATATCCATTTTTTTGAGCATCTAACAACAACTCTTTACCTGTTAATAACATAAGAACAACCTCCATTTTTTATTATTATATACTATTATATCAGATTTCAAAACTATTAGAGTAACAAATTCAAATAAATAGTACAAAAAATGATCAATAACTTTGGAAATCTGTGACCGACTTCCAAAGTTATTGATTAGCATATAATTGTACCAGATTGTCCTTTAAGAGAATTTGCTGCTTGTTCTAGGGAGCATATATATGATTTTCTTCCTGTTTTGGCAAATGCTAGAGCTGCATCTACCTTGGGTCCCATGCTTCCCTTAGCAAAATGTCCCTCTTCTACATACTTCTCCAATTCAGCTATGGCTATTTCCCTTATTTCCTTTTGATCAGGCTTTCCGTAGTTAATATATACATTATCCACATCTGTCAAAATCATAAATATATCTGCACCTATTTCCTCTGCTATTTTGCAGCTACTTAAATCCTTATCTATTACTGCTTCAATCCCCTTATAATTTCCATTACTCTCCAATGCTACGGGGATTCCTCCTCCACCGCCTGCTATTACTATGACATCCTCTGCCAATAATTTTTTTATAATATCTGCCTCTACTATCTTAATTGGTTTTGGTGATGGCACCACTCTTCTATATCCCCTATTTGAATCTTCCTTCAATAGCCATCCCTTTTCCTCAGATAAAATCTTTGCTTCTTCCTCAGTATAGAATGTACCTATTGGCTTACTTGGATCTTTAAATCTATCATCATCCTTGGATACCTCTACTCTAGTCACTAATGTTATCACCGATTTATTGATCCCCAACTTGTTTAATTCATTCACCAAAGACTGTTGAATCATATAACCAATAAATCCTTGTGTCTCAGCACTTAGTACATCCAAAGGCATTTGAGGGACTACATCCTTTGCCTCCTCATTTTGTCTAAGGAGATTTCCTACTTGAGGACCGTTTCCATGGCTAATGACTACCTCATATCCTGCCTCCACTAATTTTGCAAGAACTGCACAACTCTTCTCTACATTTTCTAATTGTGTATAATAACTTGGTTCTTGCTTTGGCTGAAGTATTGCATTACCACCTAAAGCTACAACGATTCTTTTTTTCATCATATTCCTCCCCATTAATATACGGCTATATATCCATCTGCCCTTGATTCAGTTCCACCACAAAGTACTCCATTCTCATTTACCCATATAATTTGTCCCCTACCAAAACTGCCACTATCTATTTGAGATACCATATTATGCCCCTTTTCTCTTAAGGCTAAGGCTATTTCATTTGGAAAGGATTGTTCCACTGCAATGGTTTTTTCCTTCATCCATTGCCATCTTGGTGCATCAAGTGCATCCTGTGGATTAAGATGGAAATCTATACTATTAGTGATCACTTGTACATGTCCCTGTGGCTGCATAAATCCACCCATTACACCAAATGGACCTATAGGCTTTCCATCCTTAGACAAAAATCCCGGAATAATAGTATGATATGGTTTCTTACATGGTCCTACACAATTTGGATGATTTTCTATTAAATTAAAATTATTCCCCCTATTATGCAATGCTATTCCAGTGCCAGGCACCACTAGACCTGAACCAAATCCCATATAATTACTTTGTATGTAGGATACCATATTTCCTTCTCCATCAGCAGTAGCAAAATATACTGTTCCACCTTTTTGTGGCTGTCCTGGTTCCGGCATTATTGCACTTTCACCAATTAGCTTTGCTCTTTCTTTACCATATTCTGGTGATAGTAGTTCTTCTACTGTAGCAACCATATATCTTGGATCCCCAATATATTCAAGTCCATCTGTAAATGCAAGCTTCATAGCTTCCATAAGTATGTGATAAGTTTCTACACTATCTTTTTCTTTAAGTTCAAAATTATTTAAAATATTTAATGCCATCAATGCAACAATTCCATGGCCATTGGGTGGAATTTCCCATACATCATAGCCTTTATAATTAACTTTAATAGGTTCAACCCATTCTGGCCTATACTCTGCTAAATCTTCCTTCCTTATATATCCCCCATATTTTCTGGAAAATTCATCTATTTTATCCCCTAATTTTCCCCTATAGAAGGATTCTGCATTCGTATTGGCAATTTCTTCTAAAGTACTAGCATGATCAGGAGAAGTCCATATTTCTCCTACTTGTGGTGGTCGTCCATTAGGGGCAAAGGTTTCAAACCAATGTTTAAATTCTTCTCCCTTTAGCTTTTCACTAAATATTTTATATGCCCTATCCCAATATTTTGCAACAGTTGGAGCTAGTGGATGTCCTTCTCTAGCAATTCTAATAGCTGGCTCTAATACTTCCTTAAAGGGAAGTCTGCCAAATTTCTTGGAAAGTTCAGCCCATGCTGCAGGTATACCAGGTACATTTACTGGTGTAAATCCATAAATTGGCATAGTCTCCAATCCCAGCTCTTTTAATTTCTCATATGATAAAGTTTTAGGGGATGGACCACTGGCATTTAATCCATGGAGCTTTCCATCTGTCCATACTAGAGCAAATGCATCTCCACCAATTCCGTTAGCAGTAGGCTCTACTACAGTAAGGACTGCAGCTGTGGCTATAGCTCCATCCACTGCATTCCCGCCTTTTTTCATTATATCAATACCTGCCTGTGCAGCTAGTGGATGAGATGATGCTACCATACCATTCTTTCCATATATAAGATTTCTTTTAGAAGCGTATTTGTGGTAACTCGGATTAAATTTCATTTACAAAACCTCCCTATTTAACTCTTAAATAGATTACTTAAAAATAAGTTTGGAATTCGGTGCCAGGCACCGAATTCCAAACTTATTGAATTATCTTTGTTTAAGTCCTAATATTTCTCTTGCTTCAGCTGGAGTAGCTATTTCTCTGCCTAGTTCCTTAGCTATTCTTACGATTTTTTCTACTAATTCCCCATTGGACTTAGCTAATACTCCTTTTTCAATATATACATTATCTTCAAATCCAACTCTAACATGTCCACCCATTGCAATACCAACAGCTCCTAATGGCATCTCATGTCTGCCTACTCCTGATATAGTCCAAGTAGAACCTGCTGGAATACTATCTACCATAAATGATAAATCTCTAACAGTTGCAGCCATTTGTACTCCTAGTACAAAGTCAAAATGCATTGGCTCTTTTATAAAGCCTTGTTTAGCATATTTGATTGCATAATCAATCATGCCTTTATCAAATACTTCTATTTCAGGTTTAACCCCTCTTTCAATCATAAGTCTACCAA
>CAZIII010000059.1:0-1886 GCA_964539425.1 uncultured Tissierellaceae bacterium
GCAATAGTTAATTCAAGAGTTATTGGCGTTTTTGTAGGAGGTTTACTTGGAGGACCATTCGTAGGTATATTATCTGGTATTATTGCAGGTGGTCATAGGTTCCTAATGGATATAGGTGGATTTACTGCTATTGCTTGCGGGTTATCTACTTTATCCGAAGGGGTTATGGCAGGATTATTAAAAAAGAAATTAGAAAAAAGTCAAGATAGAATAGTATTTGCACTAATAGCAGGATCCATAGCAGAATTAATGCAAATGGGAATAATTCTCTTAGTTGCAAAGCCTTACTCTCAAGCCTTAGACTTGGTTACAACTATTGGTATCCCAATGATTATAGGTAATTCAATAGGTATTGCTGCCTTTATTGCTATAACTGATAGTATCTTTAATGAGATTGAAAGTGAAGCTGTATATCAAGCACAATTAGCTCTCAAGATTACAGATAGAACATTAGTATATTTTAGAAAAGGATTTAATACTGAAACAGCGAGAAATACTGCCAGGATAATCTATGATATGACTAAGATAAAAGCTGTTGCTTTTACAGATACAGAAGAGATACTAGCACATGTTGGAATTGGAGAAGACCACCATTTCATAGGTAGTTCAATAAAAACTAGCTTAACTAGAGAAGTTTTACAAACTAAAAGATATATTGTAGCAAATAGCAGAGAAGAAATTGGATGTGATCATTTTGATTGTCCATTGAAGTCTGCTATTATCGTTCCTATAATAGTAGAAGATAAGGTTATAGGAACTCTAAAATTGTATAAGGCAAAGGAGAATTCTATTACAAAAGTAGAAAAGGAATTAGCATTGGGTTTGGCTCAGATATTCTCTACCCAAATTGAACTTAGCAAAATTGATTATCAAAGAGAATTGCTAGCAAGGTCTGAACTTAAGGCATTGCAATCACAAATCAATCCACATTTCTTGTTTAATGCCATTAATACAATCGTTTCATTAACTAGAACTCAGCCTGATAATGCTCGGAGTCTTCTTGTTCATTTAGGAAATTATTTTAGAACTAATATTGCACAGGAAGTTGAGGAAGTTGCTTTATATAAAGAGATAGAACATATTAATTCATATATCCAAATTGAAAAGGCTAGATTTGGTGATAAACTAGAGATAATATATAATATACCTGAAGATATAGATTGTAAATTACCACCATTGCTCCTTCAGCCTATAGTAGAAAACGCAATAAAACATGGAGTATTAAATAAAATTGAAGGTGGTACAGTTGAAATAACTGCAATCAACTATAAAAATGAGACAAAACTAATAGTTAAAGATAATGGCGTTGGAATACCCAAAGATATTATGAAATCTTTATTTGAGACAAAGAACACTAAGGAGAGTATTGGACTTAGCAATGTAAATGAAAGGCTAAAAAACAAATATGGTGATAAATATGGATTACAAATTGAGTCGGAAGTTGACAGAGGCACAGTTGCAACTATGGTAATTCCAAAGTATTAGGAGGGGAAAAGCTTGCAAAGATGTTTAATTGTAGATGATGAAAAGCCTGCACGTGAAGAATTGTTGTATATGTTAAGTAATTTTACTTATATAGAGGTAGTTGGGCAGGCATCCCATGGAATGGAAGCATTGGAGTTGATTGACAGACTAAGACCAGATATTGTTTTCTTGGATATTCAAATGCCTAAGATGAGTGGTATGGATGTGGCAAGGAAGGTATTGAATAGGGAATATAAACCAATAATAATTTTTGTGTCTGCTTATGACAAATTTGCAGTTGAAGCTTTTGAAGTAAATGCCATAGATTATTTATTAAAACCCGTATCTGAGGAAAGACTGAAGGATAGGCTAGACAAGATAAATGAAGAAAGGACAAAGGAAGGAACTATACACACAAATAA
>CAZIII010000059.1:1986-11285 GCA_964539425.1 uncultured Tissierellaceae bacterium
CTCATAAATCATACATAGTAAATCTAAATTATATAGAATCCATTGAACCCTGGTTTAATTCGACTTATAATATAAATCTAAAGAATAATAAAGAGGTAATACCAGTAAGTAGATTTTTCTCAAAGAGTTTTAAGGCAATTATGAATATTGAGTAAAATGCATTTTAATCTATAATATTGCATCTTAGATTCAATATTTAACCTTTTGTCAAAAAACTGCATATAATACAATTTGTTGTTATATTATTATAATGAACATAAATAATAAAGGAGGTTTAATAAATGACACAATTTATTATTGGAATTATTGTACTTATAGCAGGCTACTTTTTCTATGGTAAAGTAGTAGACAAACACTTTGGAGCTGATGATAGCATAGAAACACCAGCTACAAGATTGGAAGATGGTATCGACTTTGTACCTATGAGTTGGCCAAAAATCTTTTTAATTCAATTACTTAATATCGCTGGACTGGGACCAATATTTGGAGCAGTGCAGGGAGCATTATTTGGACCTATGGCATTCGTATGGATTGCTTTAGGGTCAGTATTTGCAGGAGCAGTTCATGACTATTATTCAGGGATGCTTTCTTTAAGACATGAAGGACAAAGCATATCTGAAATAGTTGGTATTTACTTAGGAGAAGGTGCAAGAAAGATAATGAGAGTATTCTCTGTTGTACTACTTGTCCTTGTTGGTACTGTATTTATGTCAGGTCCAGCAAACCTAATGGCTAATCTTAAATTATTTGGACTTGGAAACGCCAATGTTTGGCTAGCAATAGTATTTGCATATTATTTCTTAGCTACAATATTACCAGTTGATAAACTAATTGGTAAGATTTATCCATTATTTGGTTTAGCTTTACTTACTATGGCTTTTGGAATAGGTGCTATGATATTAGTAAAAGGATATCAATTACCAGCATTTACAATATCTAGTTTACATCCAGCGGGATTACCAATATGGGCGATTCTATTCACTACTATAGCTTGTGGTGCAATTAGTGGGTTCCATGCTACTCAATCACCAATGATGGCAAGATGTATGACTAAGGAAACCTATGGTAGAAGAATATTCTATGGTTCAATGATAGCAGAAGGTGTTATAGCTATGATTTGGGCAGCAGCTGCAATGGTATTCTTTAATGGAATTCCAGGACTACAAGATGCTCTAGCAAACGGCGGAGGACCTGGTGGAGTAGTAAACACTATTTCTACTACATTATTAGGACCTGTAGGTGGAGTGTTAGCTATGTTGGGTGTTATAGCTTGCCCTATTACTTCAGGAGATACAGCTTTTAGATCAGCAAGACTTACAATAGCAGATGCTATAAAATTCGACCAAGGACCTATAAAGAAAAGATTATCTTTAGCTTTACCATTATTTGTTGTAGCGTTTGGTTTAACTAGAATTGATTTCAATATAATTTGGAGATACTTTGCATGGTCAAATCAAACTTTAGCAATGATAGTATTATGGGCAGCTTCAGCATATTTAGTTAAAAACAATAAGAGTCACTGGATGACTACAATACCTGCAACTTTTATGACTGCAGTATCAGCAACATATCTATTACAAGCACCAGAAGGATTTAAATTATCAACAACTATTGCATATCCTCTTGGAGCAATTGTAGCCGTAGCTGCTATAGCATTCTTCTTAATGAAAGTAAAGGGAAATAAAACAGCAAAAGCATAAACAAATATAAAAGTACAAGTCAGAGAAATCTGGCTTGTTTTTTTTATTTTCAAAATGCCTTGATAGTTTTCATAAAAAAATATATATTATTAATAGAAAATCTTTTACGAAGGAGATAATATGATGAACTTAGTTTACAAGGGAAAAACAAAGGATGTTTACTCATTGGAGAATGGGAATTACTTGCTAAAGTTTAAGGATGATGTAACAGGAGAGAATGGAGTATTTGATCCAGGAGCTAATACTGTAGGGTTAACCATAGAAGGAGTGGGAAAAGCTGGACTTAGACTAACTAAATTTTTCTATGAGAAGTTGAATAATATGGGTATACCAACTCATTATGTAGATGCTGATATAGATAATAATACTATGACGGTCTTACCTGCTAAGGTGTTTGGTAAAGGTTTAGAAGTAATTTGCAGATATAGAGCAGTAGGTAGCTTTTTAAGAAGATATGGTATGTATGCAGTAGAAGGTCAACCATTAGATGCTTATGTAGAAGTTACTCTAAAGGATGATGATAGAAACGACCCTTTAATAACAGATGAAGGATTAGATATGCTAGGTATTATGACCAAAGAAGAATATAAGGTATTAGTAGAATTAACTAAGAAAATCGGTGAAGTAGTAAAAAATGAATTAAGTAAAAAGGGATTAGAGTTATATGATATTAAATTTGAATTCGGAAGGGTTGGAGAAGATAATCATATAGCCTTAATCGATGAAATTTCCGGTGGAAATATGAGAGCATATAAGGACGGATCTTATATAGAACCACTTGAACTAGAAAAGTTGATGTTGAAATAAATTAAGAGATGGATAATTTAATCCATCTCTTTTTGTTGGTGAATATAGAACTATTAATATATATTAGATATCTCCTAGAAATTCTTCTAAGGTGATATTCTTTTCATAAATTTCTTTAGCTGCATCTTCACCTACATAGCGAATATGCCATGGTTCATAGCTATAACCAGTTATGTCTACAGCTTCCTTTTGAAAGCGTATGATAAAACCAAATCTATGAGCATTGTCTTTAAGCCATTTTCCTTCAAGAGTTTGTCCAAAGATTTCTTCTAAGGAAAAATTCGCAGATTTACTAGATACATCCATTGAAAGACCTGTTTGATGCTCTGATTGACCAGGGACTGCTACTAATTTATTTGCTTCTTCATATCCAACTCTTTCTACTTTTCTATCAAACAAACCTTTTTGAGTGTTATATGACCTATATCCTGATACAGCATAAAGGATAATATTATCTTTTTCAGCTTCAACAAATAAACTTTCTAATGCCTTAGCAGCTTCGTCTCGTAAATATCTTTTTTCTAGCTTTTCTTTAAAAGAAAATCGTACATTGGGTACAACTAAATCCTTAGGTTTATGATCAGAAGGAAGATTTCTATTTTTATTTACTAAGACCAAAATATCATCTATGTTTTTAACTATAAGTTTTCCACTTTCATTTGTATAAGTGGTATCTTTTAAATAGTCAATTTCTTCTTCGAGGATTAAATCTTCTTCATTATTAGGTGTTTCAGCATTAGGCAATTGAATACTATCCCACTTCTTTTCAAGAGGGGATGTTGCAGTTGCATTGACAGATGCTGCTTTGGCATCTATGTCAAACAAATTTAATATAGCCTCTTTAATAGGAAGAGAAATACTCACTACTACTAATCCAATAATCATAATTCCTATAAACTTTTTCTTCTTCATAAATACACATCCTTTATGTTCAATAAGTTAATATGCTTGTCCTTAATATAATAATATGATAAAGTATATAAAATTGCAAATTATATTAAAATAAGTTTGGATTTTGGTGCCAGGCACCGAAATCCAAACTTATTTTGGGTATAATATAATAGGTGATTAATATAGACTATATATGGAGGTATTAAAATAAAATGAAATCAGGGAAAAATGGATTTAAATGGGTTTTAGGATTTTTAGTAGTTATAGCAATTGTAGCTTTTGTAGTTGGCAGGGTAAGATCTCCTAAAGAAATTGTTGGAGATGAAATAGAGGTTAAATCAGGAGATGTCAGTACTTATTATAGTTTCTCAGGTAGCATAGAAGTTAAAAATAGGCAGACTGTATTTGCAGATCAAGCCATACAGGTTAAAGAGTTCAATGTTCAGGTAGGAGACATGGTAAAAAAGGATGATGTAATATATGAGACAAATAGAGGAGTAGAGGTTAAATCTGAAATAGATGGAGAAATACTTGATATTTTTGTTGAAGAAGATGAACAGTTAATGCCAGGGGCTAAGGTTATTGAAATAGCAGATTATAAGGATTTACAGCTAAGGGTAAAAGTCGATGAGTACGATTTAAAATCTATAAAAAAGGATATTAAGGCAAATATCACTATCCATGCTTTAAATAGAGACTTCGAAGGCATAGTGACTGATATAGCCAAGGAAGGTATATTTATGAATGGGGTTACTTTTTTCAATACTACTATCTCAATAAAGAATGAAGGAGATATATTAGTAGGTATGAGTGCGGAGGCTAAAGTGCTAAATCAAAGTGCTGAAAATGTAGCTGTTTTACCTATGACTGCTATCAATTTCAGAGATGATAATAGTCCATATGTAAATATTAAAAAAGAAGGATTAATTGAGACTGTAGATGTAGAATTGGGTATTACTGATGGTATAAATGTAGAAATCAAATCTGGTTTAAATATTTCAGATAAGGTATTTGTTCCTAAAAAAGTGATAAATAATTTCGGACCACCTGAAGGAGTTAGAAATTCTCGTAATTCAGGAGGAGATAATTAATGGATGAAATACTAAAGATGACAGATTTGGTTAAAGTCTATTATTTAGGTGGAGAGGAGTTAATAGCTCTAAATAAGGTCAATTTTACAGTAAATAAGGGGGAGTTTGTGTCTGTGCTTGGTCCATCAGGGTCTGGAAAATCAACATTGATGAATATAATTGGGTGCTTAGACACTCCTACTTCAGGATCCTATATTTTAGCTGGAGAAAAAGTTGCAAACCTTAGTCAAAAGGAATTAGCTAGGATTAGAAATAGAGAAATAGGTTTTATATTCCAATCCTTCCAACTACTACCTAGATTGTCTGCTCTTCAAAATGTAGAACTCCCATTAGTATATGCAGGAGTCCCTGCCAAAGAAAGACGTAGAAGGTCTATAGCGATACTAGATAGAGTTGGATTAGGAGATAAATTACCAAACTTACCAACTCAGCTATCAGGAGGGCAACAGCAAAGAGTTGCTATAGCTAGATCTGTGGTAACAGAGCCATCTATATTGCTTGCCGATGAGCCTACGGGGGCTTTAGATCAAAAAACAGGAGCCCAGATAATGGAGTTATTTCAAGAATTAAATAATGAGGGTAGAACAATAGTCATGATTACCCATGATGAAAATATTGCCAACCATGGAAATAGAGTAGTAAATATAGTAGATGGTAAGATGTTTGAAGGTGGTGAGGACCATGATTAGAGATAGTATCAAGATGTCTTGGAGCAATATAATAAGTAATAAAATGCGTTCATTTTTAACCATACTTGGCATAATAATCGGGGTTGCTTCCATTATAGCACTTATTACTATAGTTCAAGGAGCAACAGATGAGGTAACAAATCAAGTATCTTCACTTGGTGCAGACAAGATAACCATTCAAGCCATGGGAACACCTTTAAAACAAGGGTTAAATGAGAGGGACTTGAAAACATTAGCTAACATTGAAAATATAAAGGGACTGTCCCCTACAATAACAGGGAAGACCTCCATAGCTGGTAATGGAACAGTAATGACGGAAGTTACTGTAGAGGGGAAAAACGAAGTACATTTTATAGCTAATGATGATATCATAAAAAATGGAAGAGAATTGAATATTTTAGATATAGAGGGAAATACAAAGGTTGCCATAATAGGATCTAAAATAAATGAAGAATTATTTTTAGGAGAAGATCCAATAAATAAAGACATATTAATAAATGGGGTAACATTTACTATAGTTGGAGTATTAAATACAAGTAGTGAATTCTCTTTTTCTTCATCTAATGAAACTATTATAATTCCATATACCACAGCTATGAAAACAGTAGGCAGTAGGAGTATAACGAATATCGATGCATATATGACTGATAGCAATAAAGCGGGTATTATAATGGATGATATAAAAAAGGTTCTAAATCAAGCTTTCAACTATAAGAAAAATTCATATTTTGTATTCAATATGGAAGACATAATATCTGCAATAGGAGACATTACAGGGATGATGTCATTACTTCTTGCAGGCATTGCTTCTATATCCTTAGTTGTTGGAGGTATTGGTATAATGAACATGATGTTAGTATCTGTGACAGAGCGTACTTCAGAAATAGGGCTTAGGAAAGCACTAGGGGCAGAACCTAATAGTATACAACTACAGTTTCTTATTGAATCCATATTCTTGTCAATTTTTGGAGGTGTACTTGGATTAGCATTAGGTCTTGCTATTGCGTATATTGCTTCTATTTATATAGGATTTAGTCTTACTGTTTCAATGTCTACGGTAGTATTAGCAATTGGTTTTTCAGCCATAGTTGGGATAATATTTGGATTTATGCCAGCTAGAAAGGCTAGTAGACTAAATCCTATTGATGCCCTAAGGAGTTTGTAGACAAAAGATTTTTAAGTATTTCATAAGACAAAAATAATAGTAAAATTATAAAAACTAAGTTAATTTACTAACTTAGTTTTTATTGTATTTCGAGTATCTAAATATTATAATAGAATAGATGACAATTGGGGGTGGGAAAATGAAAACTAGTTACCTTAAAAAGTATTTAATAAGGTATAAAAAGCAATATTCAGTGGCTATTATATTTATAATATTGGAAACCATGGGAGATTTAATTCAACCTACAATTATGTCAAAGATAATAGATAATGGTGTAAAAGCAGGAGATATGGATTATGTCCTAAAGCTAGGAGGGTTAATGTTTTTGGTGACTGCCATAGGTGCTACTTTTGCAGTTATTAGGAATATAGTATCTTCTAGAGTAAGTCAAAATTTTGGAGCGGATCTTCGAGATGATTTATATATTAAGATTCAAGGGTTCTCTTTTGATAATGTAGATGAATTTCAAGACGCTTCTCTAATTACTAGGCTCACTAATGATGTAAATCAGTTACAAAACTTTGCCCATGGAATGATGAGGATATTTGTAAAGGCTCCAATTATTGGAATAGGTTCAGTAGTTATGGCATTTATTTTAAATCCTAAAATGGCCCTCATATTGCTGGCAATCGTTCCCGTAGTTGTAGTTATTATTTCATTAAACTTAAGAATCTCTTATCCAATATTCACAAAAATTCAAGGGGCCCTAGATAGAGTTAATGGAGTAATGAGAGAATATTTAGCTGGAATTAGAGTTGTTAAGGCATTTAATAGATTTAACTATGAAAAATCTCGTTTTAGGGCTGTTAATGATGAGTTGAGGGGGATTACCCTTAAGGGGATGAGAGTTATAGCAGTATTCAATCCCTTCGTAGCCTTAGTAGTTAATATAGGTATTGTACTAGTCATATGGATTGGAGGCCTAAGAGTAAATAGTGGAGAAATGGAAGTTGGAAAGATAATGGCTTTTGTAAACTATATGACCCAGGTGCTTTTCTCCCTTATAATGATGACAAGAATATTAAATATGCTCATTAGGGCAAAAGCATCTTCTGAAAGAATAGGAGAAATATTTGCAGCCAAAGATACTATTAGAGTTAAGGATAATCCTATTTCATTTAAAGATGCAGATGGAAGGATAGAATTTCAAAATGTATATTTTAAATATCAAGGCATTAGTGAATATATTTTAGAAGATATAAGTTTTTATGTAAATCCTGGGGAAACGTTGGCTATCATTGGTTCAACTGGTTCTGGTAAGTCCTCTTTAATCAATTTAATACCAAGGTTTTATGATGTAACTAAAGGGACGGTAATGATTGATGGCATAGATGTAAGGGATATAACATTGGATGAGTTACGAGAAAAAGTTGGTATAGTACCACAAAAGGCATTATTATTTACAGGTACCATAGGGGATAATATTAAATGGGGAGATGGGAATGCAACAATTGAAGATGTTGAAAAGGCTGCAAAGATAGCCCATGCCCATGGTTTTATTACTTCCTTCAATGAAGGATATAACACCTATTTAGGTCAAGGAGGAGTAAATTTATCTGGGGGACAGAAACAAAGGATATCCATAGCCAGAGCCCTTATTAAAAAGCCAGCTATACTGATTTTAGATGATAGTACTTCTGCAGTTGATTTAATTTCTGAGAGAAAAATAAGGCAAGGATTAAGGGAATATCTAAAAAATACAACGACCATCTTAATTGCCCAAAGAATAACATCTGTAATGGATGCAGATAAGATTCTTGTAATGGATAGAGGAAAGGTAGTTGGTCAGGGAACACATAATGAGCTTATGAAAGATTCCGAAGTCTATAAGGATATTTATTATTCACAGTTAGGAGAAGGGGGGACGAATTTTGGATCCTAGGCAGAGAAAAAGAGGAGCAACAGGGATTGCAGGGCCAATGAGTGCCAGACTTACAGCTGAAAAGGCAAAGGATGTAAGACATACAATAAAGAGATTATGGGACTCTTTTAAGGTGGAAAGAAAAACCCTTATTATAACATTTTCACTTATACTGATATCTGGTTTGTTAGGAATATCCGTTCCTTACTTAATAGGAAAATCAATAGATGCCATATTCCCAGGGGAAGCACTAGTTGAATTTGAAAGCTTAAAGTTTACTGTATTAATATTATTATCTGTATATATATTAGACAATCTCCTTACATTTTTGCAAGAATACATTGTTGCAGGAATTGCTCAGAGAGTAGTATATAACTTGAGGGGAAATCTATTTGAAAAACTTCAATCCTTACCTATTATGTTCTTTGATATTCATACCCATGGGGAAATTATGAGTAGGTTGACTAATGACATAGATAATGTAAGTACTACCATATCTCAAACAACTGTACAGCTTATGACATCTGTAGTGAATATACTAGGATCCTTAGTTATGATGATTTATCTAAGCCCTCTAATGACTGGAGCTAGTTTAATAACCATACCTTTGGTGTATTTTCTAACAAGAATCATAACAAAAAAGACAAAACTATTATTTAAAGAACAGCAAAAAACATTGGGGAAGTTAAATGGACATATTGAAGAATCCATAGCAGGAATACATGTAGTAAAGGCCTTCAACAACGAGGAAAAGGTAATAGCTGAATTTAAAAGGGAAAATGATATCCTAAGAGATGTAGGAGTAAAGGCACAAATCTGGTCAGGATTTATCATGCCTATTATGAATGTAATAAATAATTTTGGATTTGGAGTTATAGCAATATTTGGAGGAATATTGGCTGTAAAGGGTTCTATTACAGTTGGCATTATAGCTAGCTTTATTTCATATTCCAAGCAATTTACAAGACCATTGAATGAACTGGCCAATACATTTAACACATTACAGTCAGGTATAGCAGGAGCCGAAAGGGTATTTGAGATATTAGATGAAGATGAAGAAAGAAAGGACAATGATAATGCAATAATTCCAGAGAA
>CAZIII010000060.1:0-11121 GCA_964539425.1 uncultured Tissierellaceae bacterium
TCAGCTTTTATTGGGCTATAGTTAAGAATATTATTCGCTACATCAGGGTGGATAACTATATTGCCGATTATGGATCCTTTGATACCCTCATAGATAAGGTCATATGAACTATCTTTGAGAAGATATCCTGATGCACCATTTTTCAGAGCTTCTTGTATGTATTCAATATCCTTAAATGTAGTAAGAATTAAAACCTTAATATCTGGGAATTCATTCTTAATAAATCTTGTTCCTTTGACACCGTCACATAAAGGCATTCTGATATCCATTAGTACTAAGTCAATATCATTTGTTCTACAAATTTCTAATGCATCATAGCCATTTTCACCCATGGAAACAACATCAATATCTCCATAGGTAGATAATATAATTTTTAGCCCTTCTCTAATTAATTTTTCATCATCAATAATGGCAATTTTAATTTTCTCCATAATACACCAACTTTCATTTAATTGTGTATCCCTTTAAAGACCACTCTCAGCATGAAGCCCTTACCTTCCTTACTTTCGTAGCTTACTTGTCCACCAAGCTCATTTACTCTTTCAGATAAACTAGTTAAGCCCATTCCTGGTCTTATATTATTTGAACCAAGCCCATTATCTTGCATAGTCACGATTAAATCATCTGTACCAAAATGAATGAAAATACTAATATTAGAAGGCTTTCCATGTTTTGCAGAGTTAGATAAGAATTCTTGGACAGTTCTATATAGTACTAGAGATGTTGCCTCATCAAGTTGAATCCTATCTTTAGAAAATCCTAATTTTACGCTTATTCCAGTTAATTTGGAAAAATCTTTTATTAGACTTTCTATAGCTATTAAGGTTTCGTATTCTTTATATTCCTTTGGTTTAAGTTCTTTCAAGGCTTTTCTTATTTCTTCAAGACCATTCTTTGCAAAATCACGAAGATTAGAAGCCATTAGAGAAGCAGCTTCTCCATTATCTTTACCAATTTTTTCAATAGCACCTAATTGTATTATAATTGTAGATAAACTATGTCCCACACTATCATGGATTTCCCTAGAAATCCTATTCCGTTCCTTTAGAATTGATAATTCTTTAATTGAACTTGCGTAGATTTCCAATTCTTGATTGCTTTTGATTAAACTATCTTCGGATTTTCTAAGCATATGATATAAGTCTTCTGCCCTTAATTTTTTATGATGTTCTTCTGATATAATTGAAGAAATCAAGCCTAGTACAATAGTTACAGTGACATAAGAAAAAATATGATTTAAGGGTAGTTGTATTGAAGCAAATAAAAGAGTAATTATTCCCAAGCTAAAACTTATGTATTTACTAGAATTATCTATTAGGAAAAAGCTATCTATTATCCCTAGGATGAAATAAGGCAAAAGTACACTATTAAAGCTTTTATAGTAAATATATCCTAGTATCCAATCAAGTAAAATTGATATAAAAATAGGGACATTCCTGTCCCTAAATTGAAAGTATCTCAATTGAGTGTTTATAATAAAAAGTAAAGTTAAAGCCACAGCAAAGAAACTAAGATCATCAATCTTAGTAAATATAACACCTAATATTAGAATAAAAACTGTTAGATATCGAGTAATTAAAAAAGTTTTATTTTCCATAGTTATTCACCTGTCTGCATTGCAATTTTAAATTATTTAATAGTTTTAAATATATGCTCAAGCATTTCCATACAGCTTTTATGAGTTCTTTTATCTTCGTTGTCAATCTTTGGATTAAATTCTACAAAGTCTATAGAAGTAACAAAGTTATCTCTTAATAGAGCAGTAAAAGTAGTTTTTCCTTCCTCTATGGTAAATCCATCAGCTACAGGAGTTCCTGTACCAGGTACAAGGCTTGAATCAAGAACATCTATATCGAAGCTTAAATGAACTCCATCAACATTTGAAGCCTTGATTTTTTCGATTATTTCTTCTAATACAATATTTAAGCCTCTTTCACGTATGTTTTCCATGGTATACATATTTAAATTAAGTTCATCAGCAAGAGCAAATTCTCCAGGATCAATATCTCTACCACCAAGAATATATACATTTTCAGGTTTTACTTTTTGTCCATGATAGTAAATATTAGTTAAGTTAGGATGTCCAACATTCATGGAAGCAGCTAAAGGCATACCATGTACATTACCAGATGGCGAAGTCTCAAAACTATTAATATCTCCATGAGCATCAATCCAAATTACTGCTAATTCATTGAAGAACTTGCTAGCCCCTGCAATACTACCTGCTCCTAAAGCGTGATCTCCTCCAAGAATAAATGGAAATTTTTCACCTTTTAAAGAACAATATACATTGTTTGCTAAGTTTGAATTGATGTCAGATATTACATTTAGGTATTTCATCTTTGGATGGTCAGAAAATTTGTTTTCAGCTGATACAAATGGGATATATATATCGCCCATATCATGTACTTCATGTCCGTTGTTTTTTATGATATCAATTATTTCATTAGCTCTAAGAGTAGCGGGTCCTAATTGAGCCCCATCTCTATCACAACCATAATGCAGTGGTACTCCAATTACATTAATATCCATTGGCAAAAACCTCCCTAATATATTTACAATAATATTATATCATTAATTGATATTGTTTGTTAACAAAAAAAGAGTTTATTCAAAATATAGGGTATTTCTGATGTAAAAACTTTCTT
The DNA here is from genome assembly GCA_964539425.1 of uncultured Tissierellaceae bacterium. Classification (GTDB taxonomy): domain Bacteria; phylum Bacillota; class Clostridia; order Tissierellales; family Tissierellaceae; genus JAVKTS01. The sequence continues at coordinate 2,649 of CAZIII010000060.1, forward strand.
TTATGATATAATAAGTTGATTATTAAATAGAGGTGGATAAATGGCTAAATTTTATTATGGGGTAAGGAAAGGTAAAGAAGTAGGCATATATGAGACATGGAAAGAATGTGAAGAACAAGTAAGGGGTTATTCAGGAGCAGAATTCAAGAAATTTCCTACCTATGAAGAAGCATCTTCTTTTATAGATGGAGAAAATCAAAGTATTGAAATATCAAATGAAAATGACTTAAAAGAAAATGAAGCCATTGCATATGTGGATGGTAGCTTTGATTTAGCAAATTGGACCTATAGCTATGGGGTTGTTTTTATGACTTCAGATGGTAAAGAGACATATAGCGGACGGGAAGATGATAAAGAATTAGCAGAGATGAGAAATGTGGCTGGAGAGTTAAAGGGTGCCATGGTAGCAATGAATCTAGCAATGGAGAAAGGCAAGGACACTTTGTATTTACATTTTGACTATACAGGAATAGAACAATGGGCAAAAGGAAATTGGAAGACAAATAAAGAGGGAACAAAGAATTACAAGATCTTTTACGATTCCATAAACAGGAAATTAAATGTAATATTTGTAAAAGTGAAGGCTCATTCTGGTGTAGAATATAATGAAGAAGCTGATCAATTAGCCAAAGAAGCAATGTTAATTTAAATAAGTTTGGATTTTGGTGCCAGGCACCAAAATCCAAACTTATTATATTTTTTCATATCCTATATTCTTGTTATTAAGTAATTCTAAGGCATAATCATCTATTCTGTAATCATTTTTGTAATAAATATGTTTGATGCCTGATTGAATAAGTGCCTTGGTGCAATTAAGGCATGGGAAATGTGTTACATAGGCTGTGCATCCATTTACAGATATTCCTTCCTTTGCACAGTATAATAATGCATTTATTTCAGCATGTATAGTAGCTATGCAATGGCCATCTCTCATTGTATGACCAACATCATCGCAATGGGCATTACCTGAGACTGATCCATTATATCCACTAGAGACTATTCTATTATCATCATTGACAAGGATGCAACCAACGAAAGCTCTATCACAGGTGGAACGAGTTGCTACTAACTCAGTAATCTCCATGAAATATTCTTTCCAACTTTTTCTATTTGACATAATATCAGCTCCTAAGATATTTTCTTTATATTATAGTATCACAATATAATAATCCTTCCAATAAATTTATCCCTAAATGTTCAAAAATGTATTATAATGATAGTGAGTCAGTAAATTAACAAAGGAATAAGAAAACATTGGTGAGGTGTTGTGGATATGGATAAAACAGAGTATTTATTAAATATGGTGAAGGAAGAGACAGTACCTGCTATAGGATGTACTGAACCAGTAGCGGTGGCTTTTGCAGCTGCCTATGCAAAAAAATACATAAAAAATGATATAGATAGAATGGATATATTGGTAAGTAAAAATATCTATAAGAATGGGAAATCAGTTATTATTCCTAATACCCATGAATGGGGTCTGGACTTAGCTGCTGCATTAGGAGTAATTGGTGGAAATCCAGATGATGGACTTATGATACTTCGAAATGTTGATTTAAATTTAATAGATAAGGCTCATACAATGATAGATGAAGGAAAAATTACAGTGAATTATCTTGAAAGTTCTCCAGATGTATATGTTGAAATTATTTTAGTGAATATCAATGAAAAAGTTGAATTAACCCTTAATGGTAAACATAACCATATAGAAAAGGTAATATATAATGGTGAAACAGTATATCAAGATGAATTAAATGAGGAAAAAACATCATCATACTCCATGTTGAAGGAATTAACTTTTGTTGAAATTAGAAGAATTTCTGAGGAAATAGATATTGAAGCTATAAGATTTATTGAAGATGGAATAATAATGAATAAAAATGCTGCAGAAGATGGATTAGCCCAGGGAAAAGGACTGAAAATAGGTTCAGCTTTATTTAAACTACAAAAGGAAGGCAAAATAAATACAGATTCTTCTATGAGGGCTAGAATATTAACAGCCGCTTCAGCAGATGCTAGAATGGGTGGATCTGATTGCCCTATAATGACTTCTGCTGGATCAGGGAATCAAGGTTTAGGAGTAGTTCTACCTATAATGGTAGTAGCTGAAGATAACGAAATTGACAATGACAGATTGATTAGAGGAATATTTTTTGCCCATATAATAAATAAATATATAAAGATATATACTGGGAAACTATCTGCAATGTGTGGTTGTGCCATAGCAGCAGGCATTGGCTCTAGTTCAGCCATTACTTGGATGCTAGGGGGAGATGATGAACAAATTGCTGGTGCAGCAACTAATATGTTATCAAACCTTACGGGAATGATTTGTGATGGTGCTAAGGAAAACTGTGCATTAAAATTATCTTCATCTGCAGGGGAGGCTGTTTTATCAGCTTTTTTAGCGCTAGAAAATGTAATAGTTAAGCCAAATATTGGAATAGTAGGTAAAACCATAGAAGATACTATTAAGAATGTTGGTATTTTGTGCAAAGAAGGACTCATACAGGCTAATGATGTAATCGTTAGTATTATAAAATAGTTTATAACACCTGAATGTGGGTATATTTTTTAGAAAGAAAGGAGGAATTATAATGTTAAAAGAATTTAAAGATTTTGCAGTAAAAGGGAATGTAATTGATCTTGCAGTAGGGGTAATTATAGGTGGCGCGTTTGGTAAAATTGTTTCATCTTTAGTAAATGATATGATAATGCCAATAATAGGTCTATTAATTGGGAAGGTTGATTTTGCTAGCTTACATTTTGGAGTAGTAAACTATGGAATTTTTATCAATACTATTATTGAATTTTTAATAATTACTTTTTCAATTTTTATTGTTATAAGACAATTGAATAGATTTAAGAAAAAAGAAGAAGCAGCAGTAGAGGCTGCTCCAACTACAAAGCCGTGTCCATATTGTTTTACAGAAGTTCACTTAGATGCGTCAAGATGCCCACATTGTACATCAGAAATAAAATAAAGGTGGATGCAAAATAATTGAGAATAGAAAAAGGTCTAATTTCTTAAAACTATTCACTAAACAATCGGGGGGGATTGGATGAACAAAGGCGTCTACTTGTTTTTTTTATTAACTTTATTTTCAAATTTACTTCCTATAGAAAATAGTAGAATTACTAGATATGAAAAGAAGGAAGAAGTAATAATACATGAGGAAGTAATAACCAAAGATGAGCTCACTATATCTATAGCGGGAGATGTATTAATGGATAGTAGTATCAGGTGGCAAATAGATAGAAATGGAATAGAGTATCCTTGGGAAATGGTTAAAGAACATTTTCAAGAGGATACTCTAACCATGGTTAACCTAGAAACAAGTATTACCAATGAAGGTACAAAGTGGGAAGATAAACAATATAACTTTAGGTCTGATCCAAAAAATCTTCAGGCTATGAACGAAGCTGGTATAGATGTGGTGGGTTTAGCGAATAATCATACTTTGGATTATGGGTATGATGGTTTTTTAGATACATTAAGCCATATAGATAAGAGTGGAATCAAAAGAGCTGGTGGAGGCAAAAATTGGAAGGAAGCCATGGAAGGGACTATAATAGAAAAAGAAAATACTAAAATTGGAATTTTAGCTTTTTCTAGGGTAGCACCTGATGTAAAATGGTGGGCTACAAAAAATAGCCCTGGAATTGTAGGAGCATACGATTCACAACTAGTAGGGGCGTTGAATCAAATAAAAGAAATGAAAAATGATGTTGATATTTTATTGCTTTCTATACATTGGGGAGTAGAACTTAGTACGACTCCTAGAAAAGTAGAAATAGACTTAGCAAAAAAACTAATAGACGCAGGGGCAGATATTATCATGGGTCATCACCCCCATGTTCTCCAGGGCGTTGAGATATATAAAGGAAAGCCAATATTTTATAGTTTGGGGAATTTTGTATTTGGATCAAAAAACGAAATTACGGCAAGTACGATGATTGCTCAAATAAACATAATAGATAAAAACATAGATAATATAAAAATTATACCTTGTACCATAAATTTAGGCAGACCAATACCTGTTCAAGGGGACGAAAGAGTAGAAAAAATAAAATACATAAATACAATATCAAATATCTTCAATACTAAGATTGACAATGAAGGTATATTAAAAATAGAGAAGTAGTGAAGAGGTGTTCAAAATGTATGGTCTAGTTTTAGAGGGTGGAGGAGCTAAGGGATCATATCACATTGGTGTTTATAAGGCCTTATTAGAATCAGGAATTGAGATAAATGGAGTTGTAGGTACATCCATAGGAGCACTAAATGGAGCAATGATAGTACAAGGGGACTATGAAAGATGCTACGAACTTTGGAATAAAATTACTTATTCTATGGTTGTTGATGTAGATGATGCTGAAATTGATAAGATAATGCAACTTAAATTAGTTAAAGAAGATTTAAGTTTTTTAAAAGATAAATTAAAATTATTTATAAATGAAAAGGGATTAGACATTACACCATTTAAAAGACTTTTAGAAGAATATATAGATGAAGATAAAATTAGAAGTTCAGGTATGGATTTTGGAATGGTTACAATAAATATGAGCGAACGAAAGCCCTTACAACTTTTCTTACCAGATATACCTCAGGGAAGATTGCAAGATTATTTGATGGGGTCTGCATATTTACCAGTTTTTAAAAAAGAAAAATTAGGTGGACAGATATACCTAGATGGAGGATTTTATGATAACCTTCCATATAAAATGCTTATTGATAAGGGATATAAGGATTTGATCTTAGTCAGAACTCATGCCTTCGGACTTACTAGAAAAATTGATTTGATAGGCAACAACTCTATAGTTATTTCTCCATCAGAATCAATAGGTAGATCATATGAATATGATTCTAATAGGGCTAAAGCAAATATACAAATCGGCTACTTTGATGGTCTTAGAGCGGTACATGGACTTAAAGGGAATAGATACTATATAGAGCCTCACAAAGACCAAGATTATTTTTTAGATTTCCTACTAAGTATACCAGAGGAAAAAGTTCATAAGATCCAGGAAATATTAAAGCTTCCTGAAATGCCATATAGAAGGTCTTTGTTTGAAAGTATAATACCAAAAATTTGTTCAATCATATCAATGGAGAAGAGTTGTACTTATGAAGAACTTCTCATATATCTATTAGAGATAAAGGCAGATAAACTTCATATCTCTAGGTTTGAGATATATACCTTTGAACAGTTGTTGTCAAAAGTTATAAATCGAAGAATAGAGCTTGAACATGAAGGATTAGGAAAGATGAATAAATTAATAGAAAAATTGGATATCTTGCCTATTTTCAACAAAGATGACATAATAACTGAAATATCAAGCATAGTATTCAGTAGGATGGATTAATTCTGTCCTACTATTTTTATGGAAGAAGCCACCATGTTAAATGATAACAATTATCATTTATTTGTTTATTTAATATATATTTGGATATATATAATATGAATGACAATAATATTATAAACAATAAGATTAAAATATGGAGGTAGAGAATGGATAGAATAGTAGGTAGAAAAGCACCAGATTTTAGTATGAATACTTGTCTAGGAGACGGTTCAGACTTTGGAAAGGTAAGTTTATCTGATTATAAAGGTAAATGGCTCGTAATGTTCTTTTACCCATTGGATTTTACTTTTGTATGTCCTACGGAAATTACAGGGTATAGTAAGAGAATTGAGGATTTTAAAAAGGAAAATACTGAAGTCTTATCTGTATCAGTAGATAGTGAGCATTCACATAAAGCATGGATTAATTCAAGTCTAGGAAAGGTAAATTTCCCTATGGCTTCAGATATGACAAAAAAGGTATCTAACGACTATGGTGTTTTATTAGAAGATGATGGTGTTGCTTTGAGAGGACTATTTATCATAGATCCTGAAGGAGTAGTAAGATATTCAGTAGTTCATGATTTAAATGTTGGAAGGTCTGTTGATGAAACTCTTAGGGTACTTAGAGGATTGAAAACTGGTGGACTTTGCCCTGTAGATTGGGATGAAGGTGAATCATTACTATAAATATCAGGGGTCTATTAGACCCCTTTTTATATGGAAAGTAGTATCTTGGATAAATATATTTAAATATTTAGGTTTGGAGGAAAGTCAATGGATATAGAGAGAATAATTGAAAAGATAAAGGATAGAACTCCCAAGCCTATGGATATTAAAAGGGAATATGCAGTACTTATACCCATTATTGAGAGAGAAGGCGGTTTGGAGATAATTTATGAACTTAGATCTAAAAATTTAGACACTCAGCCTGGAGAAATATCTTTTCCAGGAGGAGAAGTAGAATTTAATGAATCCTATAGAGAAGCTGCCATAAGAGAGACAGTAGAGGAGTTAAATATCAAGGAAGAAAATATAACTATAATAGGAGAACTTGACTATTTAGTGTCCTATGCTAATATGACGATCCATTGTTTTTTAGGAACAATCTCTGGAGTAAATGTGGATAAGATTGGTCCAAATCCTGATGAGGTTGACCATGTATTCACAGTTCCTCTAGAATTTTTCTTAGAAAATAAGCCTGATATCTATTACTTAGATTTGGAAACCGTATTAAATGATGAGTTTCCATACAATCTAATACCAAATGGAAGAAATTATAATTGGAGAAGTGGTAAACATTCAGTTATGTTTTATCACTATAAAGATTATATTATTTGGGGTTTTACTGCGAAGATGACAAAACAACTTATAGATGTAATAAAAGACAGTTCTGATTAAGTATGATCAGGACTGTCTTTTAAATTAAAAGCACTAATGGCTACTTAGGAACATAAAATATTTTCAAGATATTTATAAATAACTTTAGCAGTCATATATACTGATTCCAGTTCCACATATTCATCACTACTATGGAAGTTACCACCAGTAGCACCAAAAATAATAGTTGGGGCACCTAGTCTGGAGCCTAAATAGTTGAAATCACCTATACTTTGAAAATAAGAGATACTGGGTTGTGTTTCACATACATTTTCTACTGTTTCTAAAAATTCTTTTGCAAAAGGTTCTTCTCCAGTAATTGTATAAGGCATAAATCCTTTGGACCTATCTGAAGGAGCTTCTCTGAAGTTTATTTTGTAATTACATTGAATATTTGCCCTTTTAATAGCTTTTTCGATTTCTCTTGTGATTGTCCCTTCATTTTCGCCTACAACTATATGCCAGAATAAGCGTACTTTAGCGTAATCAGGCACACTACATGCTCCACCATCGCATTCAACAGCTACTACGCAAGCATCCCCTGTTCCAAGATAAGGATCTTCAACATATTCCACGGTTTTCAATTCACAGATTACTTTTGCTGCATCATCAGCTGCACTTATGCCCTTTTCTGGGGTTGCAGCATGGGCTGATTTACCGAAAAATTCTATTTCTAGACCATACCCACCTCGTGCACCAAGACATACATCAGGAAACGTATTTCCTGTAAATCCTGCACTTGGTTCTGTAGTGATAGAGAAATCAATATCTTTAATGTATCCTTCCTCAATTAAAGCATTAGTTCCCATACCATAAGGACCTTCTTCAACTGATACATAAGTAGAAATAATTTTCCCTTTAAAATCTTTATGGTTTTCAACAAATGCTTTCAAAGCAATCATTGTAGCAGCACAACCAGACTTCATATCTAGAGCCCCTACTCCGTATAGTCTATCGCCTTTGACTTCTCCCTTAGGATTTACAGTCCATCCATTACAAAGTTTAACAGTATCTAAATGTCCATTTATACATATAACAGGACCATCTTCTTTACCTTCTAAGTTAACAACTATATTTTTTCCCTTAAAACCTGTTACTTTTGATTCATGATATTCATGAACGAAGGCATCTATATTGTTTTCTTTGAACCAATTGTGTACATAGTCCATCACATTATCTTCTTCGAAATATGGACTTTCAATGGAAACTAAATCCATTAGCAATTTTGTTGTATGATCCTTTTTAATCTTATACATATCAAAATCCTTCCTTTTTAAAAAATCTATTTATGTCATTTTGTTTTTAGTAATCTTTATATTTCTTTTGCAGTACTATCTTCTTCAATCCAGATGAATTTATTTGTAATTGCATATATTATTGCAATAATAGGAACTAAATAACTTAGGAATGCATATGGTAGGTACTCTAAAGTAGGCACTCCCAATGTTCCCGCAAAAAACACTCCACACAATCCCCATGGAACTAAGGGTGATGTTACAGTTGCTGAATCTTCACAAGTCCTCGAAGCAACATCACTTCTAATTTTTAGCTTCTTATAAGCGGGTAAATACATTCTTCCAGGAATAATGATAGCCACATACTGACTAGCTGAAATTAGGTTTACTACAATTGCTGAGAAAATATGAGTAATAACAAGATTTTTTGCATTTTGTGTAAATGCATTCATTTTACTCAATAATGATTCCATGACTCCTGTTTTTTCTAAAATACCACCATAGGTCATACCA
>CAZIII010000061.1:0-4441 GCA_964539425.1 uncultured Tissierellaceae bacterium
TGTCTTTAGATGAGGATTTTGAAAATAAAATAATACCTTATTTTACAAAGGATATATCCTTAGAAAATAAAAACTTAGGAAAAGAAGTATTGGAGGAATATGGATATAATGCTCTGATTAGTAAAGAACTACATCCTATTTTTCAAAATAACAGTATCCCATTGATGGCTACTATGTTTACTTTATTCTTGCTAGTTCCTATATTAGTCATAGTCGCAAATGATTATAAGAAAACATATAAAAAGGTTTCCAATGTATCCACTGCAGCAGAGAAGGTAGTAGATGGGGATTTTGACGTTTATTTAAAAGAGGATGGAGAAGGAGAATTCAATATATTAAATTATCAATTTAATCAAATGGCAAATAGATTAGAAAATAGTATCAGTACATTAAAAAAAGAGAAGGTATTTCTAAAAAATATTATATCAGATATTTCACATCAGTTGAAAACTCCTTTATCTTCATTAATTGTAATAAATCATATCTTAAATGAAGATGAAAATATGAATATAGAAACTAGGAAGGACTTTTTAGAAAAAGAAAAAAATCAATTAGATAGAATGGAATGGTTAATAATTAATCTCTTAAAACTAGCAAAGATAGAATCTGGCACAATAGAATTTAAAAGAGAGAAGATAAATATATCTAATTTACTAGATAATACAATGATTGCTTTAAATGAAAAGATAGCTAGTCAAGAAATAATCATAGAAGGAATGGAAAATTCCATTATATATGGAGATGAAAATTGGATACAGGAAGCATTTATTAATGTAATAAAAAATGCATTGGAGCACAGTAGAGGAAAATTAAAGATTCAAATAGAAGATAATCCTTTGTTTACTAATATAAAGATAATAGATAATGGAATTGGTATAAAAAAAGAGCATCTACCTCATATATTTGAAAGATTTTTTAAGGTAAATAGTGAAGAAAAATCAGATAGTATAGGTATAGGGCTAAATTTAGCAAAGTTAATTATAGAGGCTCAAAATGGAAGTGTATCAGTAAAAAGTCAAGAAAATATAGGAACAGAATTTAATATTTCCTTCTTAAAAACAAATAACTAATCTTACTAAATTGTAAGATTAAAATTCACTCAATAGTAAGATTAAGCTTTTATACTATAGTTATAACATTGATAGGAGGAAATGAAATGGAAGTTGTAAAAATAGTTGATCTATGTAAATCCTATGGAAGAGAAAACACAAAAGTAGAAGCATTAAAAGACATCAATTTGACTATAAATAAAGGTGAATTTGTAGCAATAGTAGGAGCCAGCGGTTCAGGAAAATCCACATTATTACATTTGTTAGGGGGAGTAGATAAACCAACTAGCGGAAAAGTTTATGTAGACGGAGTAGACTTATATAATTTATCTGAAAAGGAAATGGCAATATTCAGAAGAAGAAAAGTTGGATTTATATTTCAGTTTTATAATTTAGTACCAGTTCTAACAGCTGAAGAAAATATTAAATTGCCTTTGTTGCTGGATTTAAAGAAGGAAAATAAGGAGTATTTTAAAGAGTTAATAAAGATACTAGGCTTAGATAATAGATTAGACCATCTTCCAAGTCAGCTATCGGGAGGGCAACAACAAAGAGTTTCCATAGGTAGGGCATTGGTATACAAGCCATCTATAGTTTTAGCTGATGAGCCAACGGGAAATTTAGATAGTAAAAATAGCAAGGAAATCATAGATTTACTTAAAATATCTGTAAAGAAATATAATCAAACACTAATATTGATTACTCATGATATAAATATTGCAGCTCAAGCAGATAGAGTGGTTACCATAGAAGATGGGGTTATTATTAAAGATGAGGTGATGAATGGTGAAAAACTATAAACAAATCACCTATAGATATTTAAAGGGACAAAAAAATAGAACATTATTGACTATACTGGGGATTATATTATCTGTCGCCTTGATAACTTCCATAGGAAGTATAATAGTATCTGCACGAGATGCATTGATAAAAGATGCCATAAGAGAGAATGGATCCCAACATGGAATATTTGCAAATTTAACCTTAGAAGAAAAAGATAAAATAATTAACCATACTTTAGTTGTAGACCATGGAGTTAGCAAAACTGGTGAAAGCCTAGCACTGGGCAACACTACGGAAGCAGAAAGAGAAGCCTATGGAGATTTTTATCATAGATATATAAACCTATACAACCATGATGATAATGCCTTGAAAATGATTCCAAAGGTCAATTTATCTGAGGGTAGAATGCCTGAAAATCAAAATGAAATAATTATAGAAAATTGGCTAAGTAGATATTTTGATAAAGAAGTAAAACTTGGTGATAAAATAAAATTGCCTATTGGAAAAATAGAATATGGAAAAACTAATGATTTTATTTCAGATGAAGAAAAAGAATTTACAGTAGTTGGATTCATAAAGCCAAATTATATATGGAATGGAAGGTTAGTTACATCTGCTATACTGGGGAAAACAGATAATACTGTAGAAGGAGAATACGAAGTATATGTAAAAACTCCAGATGTAAGAAATGCTAATGAAGATCTAAACAAAATAGCAGAGGATTTGAATATAGACAAATCAAAGCTTTTTTATAATAATAAAGTTCTTAGATTATATGCAGAAAGCTTAGATGCAACATTTAATTCATCACTAACAACTATATTGGCCTTTGTCGTTGGATTAATAATAGTTTCGACTGTTGCAGTTATATATAATTCTTTCAATATATCAGTAATAGAGAGAATATCCCAATTTGGATTATTAAGATCTGTAGGGGCTACACCAAAACAAATAAAAAGATTAGTCTTAAAAGAAGCAGGTATATTAAGCTTAATTTCTATACCTTTAGGTTTAGCACTAGGAATAGTTGCCATGATAGTGGTTTTATATATAATAAGCCTAATAACCACAGATATAATACTATTTAACGATATGAAGATAGGCTTTTCTCTACCTGTAATGATAATTAGCTCTCTAGTAGGAGTATTTACAGTGTTTTTATCAGCTATTGGTCCTGCAAAATTAGCCTCAAAGGTATCACCATTAGAAGCTATAAAAAATACTGGAGCATTAAAGAAAGAAAAATATAAAAAAACTAGAACAAATAAATTAGTAAGATTTTTCCTAGGGATGGAAGGTGAAATCGCCTACAAAAATCTAAGAAGAAATAGGAAGAGATTTATAATTACAGTTTTTTCAATGGTTATTAGTATAGTGTTGTTTATTACATTTGCTAGTTTTTCAAACTTTATGTTTCAAATGGGTGTTATTGTAGGTGGGGATTCGGGACAATTTTATGTTTCACATTTAGGTGAACAAACAGAAAAGGTATATAATGATTTAATGAATATAGATGAAATAGAGAAAGTTATCCTATTAAATCAATTAAATGGAAAAGGAAAAGTAGAAGAAAAGCATATAGATACTCAAATGATAGAAAGAGCGCCAAGTAACTTTGCAAAAGATGAAGAAGGTAAAATAACAGTATCTAATATTGCTGTATATTCCTTAGAAGATGAAAGATTCAATGAGCTTAAGTCTGTATTAAAAGATGGAACTATAGATGTAGAAAAGATAAATAAGGAAAATGGTGTTTTAGTAATAAACAATGCTTTTTCCAATAGTGAATTTGAAGAGAAAACCATAGTTATAGAAGGATATAAGTTTAAAATAGGAGATATGATAGAATTTACTGGAAATGGGGATGAAGCTAGTACAAATTTAACTATATCGGGTATTTTAGAAGAAGGCATATTAGACAGATTATACAGCAGTAATGCATCTATCATGGTATTTACTACGGAAGAGGTAATAAATAATTTATCATCTAATTATAATATAACTTTAGCTGACTCTACTGAAATGCATGTATATACTAAAGATAATAAAAATGTACAAATGGTTAGAGATTATTTTATAAATCTTGAAAATGAAGTACAGGGATTTAACTATGTGGATCTTATAGAGAATACAGTTAGAACAGAAGAAATAAGTATCGTTATAAGTATTTTCTTATATGGATTTGTGGCTATTATAGCTTTGATAAGTTCTATAAATATAATAAATACCATAAGTACAAACATTATCTTAAGGACTAAGGAGATAGCCATGATAAAGGCTGTGGGCATGAGTCAATCTGGAATAAAGCGAATGGTATCTTTAGAGTCTTTATACTATGGATTATATGCCAGTGTCATAGGTAGTTTTATAGGTTCTTTATTAACTTATTTGCTATATAATATAGCAATAAATATAAAACAATTTGTATGGGAAGTGCCATGGAATGATGTTGCTATAGCTTCAGTGGGTTGCATTATAATAGCTTTGATATCAGGAATCTATCCATTAAAGAGAATCAATGAAAAGATAATCATAGAAAGTATAAAAGCTGAAAACTAGAGACTGATAATACAGGGGATGGTTCCTTTTGTAAAAAAGCAAAAAGAACC
>CAZIII010000061.1:4541-11058 GCA_964539425.1 uncultured Tissierellaceae bacterium
ATGGTTTCTGAGTGAGATACTTGGTATCCAGGGAAAATGTCAAATTTGACGCTAATAAGACCTCCTGTGCTTACATGAACCATATCAATATAATCTTTTACTTCATTGATGATTTTAACCATTTCCTCCTTATTGATTCCGCCTTCTACATAATCATCAGCAGATACTCTAAGAAGTATAGGTTTTTCCTTAGGCCATATTTCTTTTATAGATGTTAATATTTCCTTTAAGAATCTAGTTCTATTTTCTGTTGTCCCACCATATTCGTCTGTTCTTTTATTTGTAATAGGAGATAAAAACTCATGAATCAAATATCCATGGGCACCGTGGATTTCAATAGTATCAAAACCAGCTTCATCTGCTCGGCGTGCAGCTTCTCTAAATGCTAAGACTATTTCCTTGATTTCATCTTTCTTTAGCTCACGGGGGATCCTATACTTGTCATTAAACCTTATAGGCGAAGGAGCTACAATATATTCATCAGTAGATTCACATTTTCTCCCAGCATGGGCTAGTTGAATAGCCATCTTGCTACCATAGACCTTAGCTTTATCTACTAAAGATTTCAAACCTGGTATATGGTCATCACTCCAGATACCTAGGTCACCACTAGATATCCTACCATTTGGTACAACCCCAGTAGCTTCTAGTATAATTAAACCCACACCACCTAAAGCTCTAGATATATAATGTACCTCATGAAAATCTTTCACCATACCATCCTCATCAGAAGAATACATACACATTGGTGGCATTACAATCCTATTCTTTAACTCTAAATTTTTTAGTTTATAATTTGTTAAACTCTTCAAATAAATCACCATCCTTGAAGATATAATTACCCAAAGTAGATAAAAGATAACCAATAATAGAACAAAAATAAATCAGTAAATAAAACAAACTTAATTACAATAAATAAAATGCAATTAAGTTTAATAATAAATAGTCAAATCCTTTTAGTTTTGATATTATAGTGATATATATAATAAATACTATTGTGGGGTGTTCTATCTTATGGATTTAATAAATAATAGGTATAGAATTACAAAGACATTAAAGAAGCAAAGAGGTAGTTCTACGTATTTATGTTCTGATATGTGGAGTGGAAACAAGCTAATTAAATTGCATATAATAAATTCTAATACTATTTCCACTAGCTTGATAGATTATTATAAAAACCAGTTCATAAGCATAGCAGGATTAAATAGTGATAAAATAATGAAGAATTATAGTTTTGGTATAGTTTTAGAAATAGACAATAAAATAAACACTGAAAAACAATATTTGTATAGTGTAGAATATATTAACAAATCCTTGGAATTATTAGAGTATATAAAAGATATGGATATATTTCAGACTATGGATTTGTTTATAAATATATGTGAGGCAATTCATTACATCCATTTAAAGGGGTATACTTATAATTCTTTAAACCTAGGAAATATTGTCATTTGTCAGGATCGTGGAAATTACAAAGTAAAACTTAAAGATATAGCAACTATTAGATTAGAAGCAGATACTTTAATTGAAAGCAAAAAAGAAAATCTACAATTTCAAATTCAAAAGACATTGGGGTTTGAAATATCAGATAGAAGACCGGATATGTACGCTCTTGGAGTACTATTATTAACTATGCTTAGAAAACAAGTCTGCAAAACAAATCCACAAGATGAATTACAAAAGTGTATAAAAGAGTTAAAATTAGGAGTCAAAGATAGGTTTGAAAAAAAAGAGATGGATTTTCTTAATAGATTAATTCCTATTATGGAAAAACTTCTTACATTAGATGAGGTGTTCTCATATGGAAGTATATATGATTTTGTAAAGGAAATAAACGAAAGTACAAATTGTAGTTATTCTGTTGTAGATAAAAAAATACTAACTAATCTTAATTTTCATACTCCAATAGTTGGAAGAGATTCTGATATTAAAAGCATTGAAGAAGCTTATAATAGTATGGCTGAATACAAGACTAATAAAAGGATTTTTTTAGTTGAAGGTGATTCAGGAACTGGAAAGACTAGATTCTTGGAGGAAGTTAAATTTTTATTAAGCCTAAAAAAAGCCCGTGTCTATTCAAGTTTTAAGTTGAACAAAGTAAATGACGACAAGTATATGTGGGAAGAAATACTTCGTAGAATTATTTTACATTCTGATAAGGGGATAGTTGAGAAATTCAGTTCAGAGATTATAAAGTTTGTACCAGGTATATTAGAGATAGAAAACACTGATTTTATAGAGGGTTTTAGTGATCACAATAAATATAGGTTGTTAAATAGGATTTCTGAGTTTATTGGTGAGAGTATAAAAAACAGCCCAAGTATAATTATTATAGATAATATACATTTAGGAAATGACTTCACTATAGATGTATTAAACTATTTATGCAATGAAATTATAAATGATAAGAATATTATATTAGTATTTTCGTATAAAGATACAGATAGTATCGGGAATAAAAGATTTACTCAATTTATGGAAAGGGTTAATAAGAGAAGTGATTCTGATACCATACATATTAAGAATTTGGACCATAAGCAGACTGGTGAAATGATAAAGAATATATTGTCAATTGGATATATACCTATCAAACTCTCAAAAAAGATACATTCCAAGACTTATGGCAATCCACTTTTTATTACTGAAGTAATTAAGGAGCTCTATAGCAATAAAACTATATATATCGAAGATATTGGACTTTGGCATATTGATGTATCGGAAGGTGACTTAGATTATAAGGAATTAAATATTCCAAATACTATTGAGCAGGTAGTTTTAAATCAGTTGAAGGGTATAAACGAAATCAACCATAGAGTAATAGAGATAATTTCAGTTTTTAACAATGCTACATCCTTAATTTACTTAAGTGATTTATTAAATATAGACTATAAGAAATTAGAGTCAACTATGGAAGAGTTAGTTAATAAAGGAATTTTATCTAAGCAAATTGAAGATGATGGCCATGTATATGATGTTTACAACAAAGTTTTAAAGGATATTGTATATGATAGGATTTCGAATGAAGAAAAGATAATTAAACATCATAGGATATCTGAACTACTGGAAAACAGAATTAATAATAATTCAAATATTAATTTAGATGAATTGATTTATCATCTTGAAAAGTCTGGAGATAAGGAAAAAGTAAAAAAATACTCTATAATGAATGCAAAAGAAAAAAAATCCTTAAGAGATGTAAAACTTGCCATAAAAAACTTAGAAAAAGCACTTTCCTATTTTGATGAAAATGATGAGCTTCGAAAAGCTGATTTATTAATAGAAATCGGAAAGATGTATGTAGAAATAGAAGATTTTTCAAATGGAATGAAGTATTTTGAAGAAGCAGAACAATTGTCAAAATCTTTAGATGACTTAGAAAATCAAGCAAAGGCATATGTTGGGAAAGCAGAAATATATATATTCAATTTAGAAGACAAGAAGGTATTGGATTGTCTAGATAAGACTTGGGAAATATTAAATCTTATTGAATGTGCAGAAGTTGAATTACAGTATAAATACAGCAGAGCTATACTATTAGTAGACGAAGAGAAATATACAGAAGCTATAGAACTCTACCATTCTATAATTGAAAGATGCGGAGACGAATATATTAAGATAAAGGGGAATACCTATAGATCTCTAGCATATGCATATGTAAAAATAAATGAATTTGAAAGAGCCATAGAGTTATATAAGAAAGCCGTAGAATTACTTTATTCTATAGGTTATATGAGAGGAGTACTATATGCAATAAATAATATTGGCACTGTTTACTTTGATAATTATGAGGACATAGATACTGCTTTAGAATATTTTTTAAAGGTTAGAGATTTAAGCAAGGAATTTGAATTTCTATCTAGTGAGTTATTGGGATTATCAAATGTAGGCATCATTTTTTATAATAGATATGAATATTCATTGGCCTATGAATATTTAGAGACAGCTTTAAAAAAGGCATTAGATGCCAATTATCAACAAGATGTTAGATTTCTATTTACTAACTTAACCAGTTTATGCTTAGATATGAATAACTATTCTAAAGCATATTATTATTATAAACTAACAATAGATAGCTCAAACAGTGCTAATTCTCTATTTGAAAATGATGATTCAATATCAGCAGATGTATATTATACCTTTGGAAAATTTGATGAAGCGTTAAAATATGCTGAAAAAGATTTGATTCATTATAAAAATCAAAAATCTGCATCAAAATATCTAAGCATCATAAGATATTATCTGCTTAAAATACTTACAGAGAAGAAGGAGAGCTATGATTCTTATATAGAAGAAATCATTAATACTTCTAGACAAGTTGAAAGGATAGAGTATAAAATACAGGAATTATCTGTAATGGCTATAATTTTATATAAAAAAAATGAACATGCAAATGCAAGAAGAATCTTTTCTGAAATAGAGAGATTCATTGATGAAAATATTTATGACGACTGTAAAATTCCTTATTATTATGCGAAGGGAGTTATGGAAACAGGAGAAGAATCTCTAAGCTTATTAAATAAAGCCTTAAGCCTTGCAAAGGAAAGAAAAAACAAGTTATTTGCAGCAAAGATAGAAATTGAATTGGGAGATTATTATTATTCTAAAAATGATTATTATTGGTCTATAACCTATTATTTAAATGCCTTTGAGAAAATAAGAAACCTAACAATTGATATACCGGATGAGTTTAGACTTCATTTTGTCAATAACCACGATTATGTAAGGTTTTTATACAGAATTATATATATTAAAGAAATACTAATAGATGGCATATATAATGATAAATCAATAAAGTGGACAGAAGATAAAACCAAAGTAAATTCTTTAGAAGAATTATGGAGTTTGTTAGAAGATAGATCAAGTAATTTTAATGAAAACAAAGGATTCATGGAGGGATTAAAAAAACAATATTTAAGCAAATTTGATAATAATATTCTAAATGAAAAAGATATTATGGCTAATTTAGGTAGTGATATAATAGAGAATATTAAAATAACTCTAGGGTATTTGGGCAGAAAAACCTTAGCTTCAAATATATTAGTTGTTTTAGAAGGTGAAAAAGAAGATTTGGAAATAATAGCTTCTATGAAACAAGGTGGAAGTATTCCAAAAAACAAGCAAATATTTGAAAAAGCAAAGTTACTAATGGAGGCAATTTTGATATCAAGTAGATTAGATAACGACCATGACCCTAGTTTCTTAAATGAGGACATGAAGGGGTGTATGTGCATACCAATAGCTATTGGTTATTCTCAATTTTCCACCCATAAGGAAAAGAAAAATTCTAAAAAAGGTACTTCTAGGGTATTGGGTTATTTGTATTTAGAAACAGATAATATATTAAATAATTTCAACCATGATACCTTAATAGAGTGTATTACGTTTATTAACTATATTGCTTTTATGTGTGAAAAATATGAATTAAGGAAAATTGCTTCAATTGATAAACTAACAGAAGCATTCACAAGAAAGTATTTAGAAGATGAGATTAAAGATTTAATAGAAGTTTCAAATGAAAGTGAAGGGAAATTTTCTTTAATCTTATATGATCTAGATAAATTTAAAAATGTTAATGATAGGTTTGGCCACCAAACAGGAGATGAAGTTCTAAGAAAGGTATCAAAGATAGTTATGGATAACATTCCTGAAACTAGCATATTAGGAAGATATGGTGGAGAAGAATTTGTCATAACTCTGCCAGATGTTGATAGTAATGAAGCCTTGGTCCTGGCAGATGAAATAAGAGAGAAAATTTATAAAAATGAAATACTTGGAGAGAAAGTTACAATCTCTGTTAGTATGGGTATTGCAACATATCCTATCCATGGTGATAGCACAAAGGATCTTATAGAAAAAGCAGACCAAGCATTATATAGTGCTAAGGAAGATGGTAGAAATAGATGTGAGATTTGGAATACAAACATTAAAAACAAGACTAAGCCATTAGATAAACTAGATGGGATTTTAACAGGAAACTCTACCCAAGATGCTAAAAATGTTCTAGCTATAGTTGAAACCATTCAACTTTTTAAAACTAATCTTGATGAAAAGGAGAAGATTTATATTTATCTTGGAAGAATTATGGAAACTGTTGGATCCCAATATGGATATCTATTCTTCTTAGAGAATGGTAATATAGTAGAAAGACATGGAAGGAAATATCAAGAGGAAGAATGGATAACCGATTATAACTATAATGAAGATATTGTGAAAAGGGTAATTGAAAACAAGCAAGGTATTTGCATGATTGATTGGGACGATGTTAATCAAAAAGATCTTATTGCAGGACTACCAATGTGGAATTCTATATTAGCGCTACCTGTTATTCAAAAAGATGAAGTAAAAGCTATAATATATCTCATGGTTTCAACAAAAGTAAAGGAGTTTGGAATTAATGATTTAAACATTGCAAGTGTATTTAGCAATATCATACACATTTAATATAAAAGCAAAAAACCATCCCCGATGCTTTAAAAAATAGCTGAGAATTAATTCTCAGCTATTTTTCTAGCTAAAA
>CAZIII010000062.1:0-10166 GCA_964539425.1 uncultured Tissierellaceae bacterium
TATAAAATATGATACAGGCTTTAATAGACTAGGATTTAAGGATTGTGAAGATAGTCTAGATGAAATAGAAAAGATTTGTAGACTAAGTAACATATATGTAGAAGGATTTTTCTCCCACCTTGCACTGACTAGTAAGGAAGAAAACAGATTACAGTACAATAGATTCATGACTGCCTTAGAAAAGCTAGAAAAAAGAGGAGTTAGGTTTAAATTCAAACATATAGAGGATAGTATATCAGCAGTTGACTATCCAGAATATAGAATGAATATGATTAGACCTGGTGCAATATTATATGGTATCAAGGGTTTTCATTATGGTAGCTTAGATTTAAAACAAGCTCTAAGATTTAAGACAAAAATAGCTTATATTAAAAGAATCACTAAAGGTGAAGGTGTAAGCTATGATTACCTGTGGAAGGCTGAGAGAGATAGTATAATAGGCACTCTTCCCTTTGGATATGCAGATGGCTACCCTAGAAACCTAAGAGACAAGGGATATGTTACAATTCATGGGAGGAAAGCACCCATAATAGGAATAATTTGTATGGATCAATGTATGGTTGATTTGACAGATATAGAAGAAGCAAAAGAGGGTGATGAGGTCATTATCTATGGTGATGGTTCAGATAATACATTAGACCTTCATACTGCATCACAATTAGCAGAAACAAACAAGAATGAAATAATCACAAGAATATCCATGCGGCCACCTAGAGTTTATATAAAAGATAATGAAATAGCAAATGTAATTAATTATATTGGATAAGGAGACTAAAATGAATATCGAAAAAAGAGTCGATGAATTGTTTCATGAACTTGTAGACATAAGAAGAGATTTCCACATGTATCCAGAGCTTAGTGAAAATGAAGAGAGAACATCTAATAAAATTTGCGAATATCTAAGCAAATGGGGTATTGAATATAAACAAGGTATTGCGAATACAGGAGTTGTAGCCATAATCCGAGGCAAAAGCCAAGGGAAAACAGTTGCTGCAAGGGCAGATATAGATGCATTACCAATCATAGAGGAAAATGATGTATCTTTTAAATCGGTTAACAATGGAATAATGCATGCCTGTGGACATGATGTCCATACCACTATACACCTTGGAGTAGCAAGATTATTTAAGGAAATGGAAGATGAGCTTGAAGGGAATGTAAAAATATTTTTTCAACCTGCAGAGGAGACAATAGGTGGAGCAAAGAGAATGATTGAAGATGGATGCTTAAAGAATCCTGATGTTGACTATGCCTTATCATTGCATGTAATGCCCTATATGGATGTTGGTCATGTGGAATTAAAATATGGGAAGATGAATGCAGCAACTAATGAATTTTATATAAAAATAAATGGGAAATCCAGTCATGCAGCTTATCCGGAACAATCCATTGATGCAATAGCCATATCTGGATATATGATTACAGCCTTACAATCTTTAGTAAGTAGAAATATTTCACCCCTTGAATCCGCTGTACTTACATTAGGTCAAATACATGGAGGTGCTAAGAATAATATAATAGCTGGAGAAGTTATTATGTCAGGTACACTGAGAACATTAGACCCTGAAACAAGGATATATGCTAAGAATCGAATTAAAGAAATAGTACAGAATACAGCAAAGGCCCATGGTGGAAGTGCAACAGTTGAATTTGAGGAAGGATATCCAGCTCTTATAAATAATGATGAAGTCGTTGATGTACTAAATAAATCTGCAGAGAGAATATTAGGTAAAGACAATGTTCATTTTAAAGAATTTCCTAGTATGGGAGCAGATGATTTTTCTTTTTTTTGTGACGAAGTTAAAAGTGCATATTATAATTTAGGATGTGGTAACAAATCAAAGGGATGGACAGCACCAATTCATAGTGGAGAATTTATGGTTGACGAGGAATGTATTAAAACGGGAATTATTTTGCAGACAAAGACCCTAATTGAATTACTAAAAAGATAATTTGGATTTAATTTTTTATAACAAATAGGGAGGATGGAGAAAATGAAAGTATATATTAGCGTGGATATAGAAGGGATAACAGGGGTTACAGATTGGAATGAAACCATATTAGGACACATTGATCATGCATGGGCAGCTGATCAAATGACAAAAGAAACCATAGCAGCATGTCAGGGAGCTATAGAAATGGGTGCAAAAGAGATTATTGTAAAGGACGCCCATGATTCAGGCAGAAATATAGATATATCTAAGTTGCCAAGAGAAGCAACAGTAATAAGGGGATGGACATATTCTCCAGAATCCATGATGGCAGGTATAGATGAAAGCTACGATGCTGCAATATTTATTGGATATCATTCAGGAGCCGGCTATAACGGAAATCCACTAGCTCATACTATGGATAGAGAAAAGCCAGTATATGTAAAAATAAATAATGAACTAGCATCAGAATTTACAATGAATACCTATATTGCTGCCTACTATGGGGTTCCAGTAGTATTCTTATCTGGGGATGAGATGCTGTGCAAATCATCAAAGGATATAGTAGCCAATATAGAGACAGTAGCCGTAAAAAAGGGTGAAGGCAATGCTACATTTAACATCCATCCAGAACATGCCTGCGAATCTATAAAAAATGGAGTAAAAGAAGGACTTAAAAAGATTCAAAAATGTAAAATAAAGTCTCCAGAAAAATTCGATCTAGAAATTAGATTCACTCATCATAAAGATGCAAATAGGGCAATGTACTATCCTGGAGTTAGCTGTGTTGATGGCTACACAGTTAAATATATGGCAAAAGATATTCAAGATATGATGACAGCAAGAATGTTTATACTATAATATTCCATTTATAAAAACTACCGCTGGAGGCACCATAATGATACAATATAGGAATAATATATATCTAAAGGGTGATTAAATGTCTTTTAACTCCGAATCAAATGTGAAAATGTTTACTGATATGATGTCTGAAGGGTTTATAGTAATTGATAATGAAGGTAAGATACAGGTTTATAATGATAAGGCTAAGGAGATATTTGGTATAAGATTTGATCAACAAATTAGCCATGACAAAGGAAAAGTCAAAGATGGGGATATAGTCATTATTGCAGATAACTCCATAGGACAAGATGATGGAAAAATGGATTCTAATTCTTTCAAATTATTAGGTATCGAGGACAATGATATAAATATAGGTGATTCAATAATTGCCATTGGTGTAGCTAATGGGCAATTAGGGCTTGAATCCGTATTTAAGCTTTTGAAAAAGGGACACAATGAGGAAAGCTTGAGACTAGAAACAAGATTTTTAGAAATTGATATTGAAGTTGAAATAAACTTTGCGAATAAGATGATATCCATTAAAGTTATGGATGAAGAATTTACAATGAATTACATCAATGCAATAGGACATATGGTAGTCCTGGATAAATGCACAAAAACCATGAAGTTCTATCAATCCCATGGATATACTGCTAGGCGAGAGAGTATCAATGATATATTAAAGGGAAATGAATATAGAGCTAAGGGGAAAGATAGTGAAACTCTAGATGTAATTGGTAAAAACATTTTTGATATTCACAAATCTGATTCCATTATTCAACAATTCTATGAAGCCGCTAATGGAAAAGACGTTAGTTATGTAGATGAATTCGAGGAAATCAATGGATACCCTACTATGTGTACTCTTTTACATGTAGAAGAAAAAGGAAAGAGGATAGGTGCTGCATTAAAAGTAGAAGATATTTCTCAAATAAAAACAGTTATTGCTGAAAGGGATAATGCTATCCGACAACTTGAAAAAGCAGCAGAACAATTATTAGAAGAAGAAATACTTAAAAAGATGTTTCCAAATTTTGTTGGGAATAGCCAACAAATAGAGTATGTAAGGAAGATGGCCTTAAAGACTTCAAAGACCAATTCAAATGTATTAATATTGGGAGAAAGTGGTACTGGAAAAACTATATTGGCTAAAGCAATTCATGAAAACAGTAAACTTAAGGACAAGCATTTTATACATGTAAATTGTGGCGCAATACCTGAAAACCTATTAGAATCTGAATTGTTTGGATATGAAAAAGGTGCATTTACAGGGGCTAGAAGTGATGGCAAGAAGGGACTATTTGAAATTGCCAATGGAGGAACCATTTTTTTAGATGAAATCGGTGATATATCTCAAAACTTACAAGTCAAATT
Source organism: uncultured Tissierellaceae bacterium (assembly GCA_964539425.1). Taxonomy (GTDB): domain Bacteria; phylum Bacillota; class Clostridia; order Tissierellales; family Tissierellaceae; genus JAVKTS01. The sequence continues at coordinate 4,149 of CAZIII010000062.1, forward strand.
ATTGCAAATAATTCAAGAGAAAAGCTTTTACAGAGTGGGTGGAACAGAGAAGATAACAGTAAATATTCGTATTATTGCTGCCACTAATAAGAATTTAGAAGAAGAAATGATAAAGGGTAGGTTTAGAGAAGACTTATATTACAGAATAAATGTATTTCCTATCTGGATACCACCATTAAGAGAGAGGAAGCAAGATATAAATGCATTAATCGAATTTCTATTACCAAGAATATGTGAAGAAATAGGATGTGAAAACAAGAGGATTTCCTCGGAGGCAATTAATCTAATCTTAAAATATGATTGGCCTGGTAATGCAAGAGAGTTAGAAAACATACTGGAACGGGCAGTAAACTTAGCTGAAGGAAATAATATAATTTCAAATCATATAAACTTGAAAGTAGATGGATATAAGAGTAAGGATGAAGGGGTAATACCATTAAAACAATTTTTAGAACAGCAAGAGAAAATAGCTATAGAAAACACCTTATCTCTTTATGGTGGAGACAAAAAGAAAGCAATGGATGCTTTAAAAATAAGCAAAACTACTTTTTATGAAAAACTTAAAAAGCATGAGATAGAGTAATGTTTCCAAGGAAAATACATTTTAGGAGGAGAATTAATGGAAGATAATTTAGTTAAATTAAAAATTCACTTTGACTCCATCGTAGTTGATAGTCACAATGATACTATGATGAAAATTGTAGACAATGAAACTTGGTTACCTAAGATAAATATTGGAGAAAGCACAGAAAATGATATAGATATACCTAAATTAAAACAAGGTGGGCTTAATGTTCCATTTTTTGCGGCATATACTGATGGATTTTATGATAATACACCTAAAAGCATAAGTAGAACACTAGCCTTGATTAATGCACTATACTGGACAGAAAGTAACAACAAAGAAACATTTAAAATTGCAAGCAGTTTAAAAGACATTGAAGAAATAGTTAAAGAAGAAAAGATAGCAGCAGTTCCGGCTATTGAAGGTGGGTATTCCTTTGATGAGGAAAATGCCATAAAATTACTTAATCAATACAATGACTTAGGAGTTAGAGCAGTAGCATTTAACTGGAATTATTCAAACTTCTTAGGTGAAGGTGCCGGTATGATATACAATGACCCTGATGGGACTCCAAGTGCAGGGGGCCTTACAAAACTTGGACAAGAGGTTGCTCTAGAGATGAACAGGATTGGAATGATAATAGATGTATCACATATGTCTGAAGATACATTTTGGGGTATAATAAATGTTTCAAAATCACCCATCATAGCTTCCCACTCCGGCGTATATTCCTTAAGAGAACATCGTAGAAACTTAAGAGATGATCAGCTAAAAGCATTGGCCAAAAATGGTGGGGTAATAAGTATAGTTCTTTGCCAAGCGTTTTTGACAGATGGAACTCCAGCATATATTAAGGATTTCGTGGACCATATTGATTATGCGGTTAATTTAATAGGAATAGATCACGTAGGAATTGGATCTGATTTTGATGGTGCTACAATACCTGAGAATATTAAAGATAGCTCAGAGATGTACAAGATTACTGAAGAATTAATTAAAAGAGAATATGCAAAAGAAGATATAGAAAAACTTCTTGGTAAGAATATATTAAGGGTATTAAAAGAAGTTGAAGATAATTCTGTACACAGAGAAAGTATAAATAAATCTGGTTTAAATATTATTCCGGGCTATGGCATGGGAGAAATAATATTGGATTCTACCCCTTTATTAACTGCAAAAATAGAAAACTTAAATGGAAGTCAAATAGATGAACTGAATTCTAAGATTATATTAGATGGAATTTCATATAGGCCTATATTTAATAAAGAAGATTCTGTCTTGAGTTTGAAAATAACAGAACCATTAAAGGAAAAATTTCATGTAGTTACTTTTGAATTATTAGATAATGAAGGAAATATTCAAAGGTCTACAAGAATCTTTTATATAAATCATTAATGACATTATGAGTTTCCGGATATTCGGATTATAGTTCCGTTTGTCGTACGCCTTCTTCTGCCTTTGAATATACAGAGAATGCAAAAAAATCAAATAAATCAGACAAGCCTTCCTATAAACGGGAAAGCTAATTATAAAAAGACTTAGAAACAAGGATTTCAAATATGGCACACTAATTGCATTATATATGTTTATTGCAATTAGTATATACAAAACAAAAGGAGGAATTTTAATGATTAACTTTATTTGGGCAGGCTTGCTTATCATTGGATTTGTAGTTGCAGCTTTTACAGGCAATATTGAAGCAGCAACAAATGCAGCTATTGATAATGCGAAAACAGGAGTGGATCTTTCATTAGGACTTATTGGAGTAATGGCTCTATGGTTAGGACTTATGAAAATTGCAGAAGATTCAGGTTTAGTTGAAAAGATCGCAAAAGCATTAAAACCACTTATGGTATGGTTATTCCCGGATGTTCCAGCTGATCATCCTGCGATGGGTGCAATAATAATGAATATGGCTGCAAACATGCTAGGACTAGGTAATGCAGCCACACCATTAGGATTAAAAGCAATGCAAGAATTACAAAAACTAAGTGATGACAAAGAAACAGCGACTAATGCAATGGTTACATTTTTAGCAATTAACACTTCTTCGGTGACATTGATTCCAGCATCAACTATTGCACTATTGGCTGCAGCAGGAGCAACAAGTCCTACTGAAATAATAGGGCCAACATTAGTAGCTACAACAGCATCAACAGTTGTTGCAATAATTGCAGCTAGATTATTCCAAAAGCTTCCGAAGTATCAAATGAAAAAAGTTAAAAACTAATTATGATAAGGAGGAATATCAATGTTCGTTAAAATAATGCAAGCAATATCAACCTATGCAATTCCTTTAATAATTGTTGGGTTTGTAGTTTTCGGGTTATCAAAGAAAATTAGTGTGTATGAATCCTTTACTGAAGGTGCAAAAGAAGGGTTTAATACTTCAGTAAGAATAATTCCTTTCTTAGTAGCTATGTTAGTTGCAATAGGTGTTTTCAGAGCATCAGGTGCCATGGATTTACTGACTAATGCATTAAGTCCTATAACTAATTTAATTGGTATGCCGGGAGAACTATTACCAATGGCATTTATGAGACCATTATCTGGTGGAGGAGCCCAAGGTATCATGACTGATTTAATAACAAATCATGGACCAGAATCTTTGATAGGCCGTATGGCAGCAGTTATGATGGGTTCAACAGAAACTACATTCTATGTATTAGCAGTATACTTTGGTTCCGTAGCAGTTAAAAAGCAAAGACATGCACTATCAGTTGGATTGTTAGCTGACTTAGCAGGATTAACAACAGCTGTATTAGTGACAAGACTATTTTTCGCAATGTAAGAGCTTTAAGGAGGTATGATTGTGATTAAACCAAGAAAATTGAAATTTGGAGATACTATAGGAATTATAGCTCCAGCAAGCCCTACGACAGAAGAAAGGGTAAAAAAAGCTCATGATAAGCTTATAGAATTAGGTTTTAGAGTTAAAATGGGAAAGAGCCCTCATGAAAGATACGGATATTTATCAGGCACAGATACTATTCGAGCAAATGATATAAATGAAATGTATAAAGATAAAGAAGTAGATGGAATTATATGTATTAGAGGGGGATATGGTACTCCGCGTATCCTTGATTTATTAGATTATGATGCTATAAGAGATAATCCAAAGGTATTTGTAGGATATAGCGATATTACGGCGCTACATATAGCTTTTACTCAAATCGGAGGTTTAGTTACTTATCACGGACCTATGGTTGCTTCAGACATGATAGGAGATTTTTCAGAGTTTTCTAAGGACAACCTTTTTAAAGCCATTATGAATAAAGAGCCCATAGGTAAAATCTCTAATCCTCAAGGAGAAGAAATATTTACTATAAATGGGGGCGTAGCTGAAGGAACTATAATAGGTGGTAACTTATCATTAATTGTAGATACCATTGGAACTCCCTATGAAATAGATGTAAAGGGAAAGATCTTATTTATAGAAGAGGTAGGAGAAGAACCTTATAATATAGATAGGATGTTAAATCAATTAAGATTATCAGGGAAATTGCATGAAGCTAATGGGATTATATTAGGAGATTTTAATAATTGCGTTTCAGAAAAACATGATGAAAATCTAACATTAGAACAAGTAATTGAAGATCAAATTAAGCCAATAGGTAAACCAACTATATACAATCTTCAAGCAGGACATTGTGATCCAATGGTCACATTACCATTTGGCGTAGCTGCTAGACTTGATGCAGATAAAAAAGAACTTATAATATTAGAAAATTGTACACAATAATAGAATATAACTAATATTAGATAAAATACCAAAGTGAATGATTGCTTTGGTATTTTATCTATACAAAGGAGAATATAGATGTTGAACCAAGAAATCAAGAAAATAATAGAAAGAATTCCAGGCAACATAGGATTTTATTATAAGGATATACATACAGGAAAAACTATTGGCTATAATGAACAAGGAGAATTTCTCGCTGCGAGTGTGATAAAACTACCAATATTAGTAGAAACATTAAGACAAATAAAAGATGGAATAATAGAAAAAAATATGAAGATCAATATCACACAAGAGGACAAAGTTCCTTCCTGTGGTGCATTAACTTACCTTCATAATGGAATAGAAGTTACAATTGAGGATGTTTATACTCTTATGATAGTATTGAGTGATAATACAGCAACAAATATTTTAATTAATCTATTAGGCATAGAAAATATTAATAGAACAATGAATAATTTAGGATTAACAAATACTCGAGTAAATAGATGTTTATATGATGAGGTTGAACAAAAGAAGGGAAAGGAAAACTATTTTGTACCAGAGGAAATAGGGCTGTTACTACAAAAAGCTCATAATGGAGATTTGATAGATAAAGATATAAGCCAAGAAATTATAAGAGTAATGAAATTACAATTGATGGATTCTAAAATACCCTATCTATTACCGACAGATACTATAGTAGCACATAAAACAGGAGAAGCTAATGGAATAACTCATGATGTTGGAATTATATATTCCAAAAATCCATTCATATTTTGTTTTGCTTCAAATAACACAAATATCCCCATAGCAGAGGATACTTTGAGGGACATTGCCCTATTATGCTATGAAGATTCAATTAAAAATTAGAACATAAAATAAAATTTGCCAGGAAAACATAGAGTTTTTCTGGCAAATTTTTATTTTTAAATGAACTTTTTTGGTGGTACAATACTCTTATATATAGATAGGGGTGAGAGGGTGGAAGCAAAACTGTTAATTTATGGAATAAATGTGGTGAATTAATTATTATAGTAATATATAATGAAATAAAGTAAATTTTCTTACTAAAAAGTAAAAAGTTTTAATAGAATTATAGCTTAGTATTATAGGAGGTGAACAGAAGTGGAAATTGAATCATTAAATGAATCTAATATTGACATTGCTTCTATTGTATTTTCAGAAAGTTGGAGGTATTCCCATAAAGACATTGTTTCAGAGGAACTTTGTTTGTCATTTACCCCTGAACGACAAAAGAATGAATTGCAACAGCATATGCTAAAGGGTAGTAATTGCTTTATTGGTTTTAATAACCAAAAGGCTGTAGGGATACTTATTCTTGATTATGAAGATAATGAATTAATTTCTATTTATATTTCCCCTGATTCACTAAATCAGGGTTATGGTAGTCAATTAATTACTCATGCTTTAGAAAGGTTTGATAGAGAACGAGAAATACATCTGATTGTGATGAATGTCAATAAAAATGCTAGGAAATTTTATGAAAAAAATGGATTTCAATTCTCTGGAAGGACGAAAACATTATCCGCAGAGAAAGGTTTAAGTGAGATGACCTATGTCTATCAAGGTTTATAACAATTAATTTTAACTATTAAGATGCATCATTTATATGCTGTATATCAGTAGATAAGTGCGTCACAGGAATTTTGATTTGCTTGTCATTCCGAGTGTAACGAGGAATCTTAAGGGGTGATGATTTGTATTATGTATA
>CAZIII010000063.1:0-5222 GCA_964539425.1 uncultured Tissierellaceae bacterium
ATTAAAATTATAACTATGCAATCTTGTTACTCCATTTTCCACATCTATCCCCGAAACAACCAACTGCATTATCATTTTCATTTATTTTAACAACTTCACATTGATTTGCACATCCATTACACTCAAAGCTAATAGAATTAAATTTACTATCTGCAAGGTCAAAACCTTTGAAATTTGTTTTTCCAAACTTAGCAACTGCTTCCTTTGCAATAATTGCAGCTCCTATGGATCCCATTACATTGTAATGTTCTGGGACAAACACTGGGAATCCCAAAGCATTTTCGAAAGCTGATTTTATACCTATATTAGCTGCAACTCCACCTTGAAAAAATATCTTTGGCATAATATCTTTTCCTTTTCCAATATTATTTAGATAGTTTCTAACTAAAGCATCACAAAGACCTCTAATTATATCTGGCTTATTATAACCAAGTTGTTGTTTGTGTATCATGTCTGATTCTGCAAATACTGCACATCTCCCAGCAATTCTTATTGAAGTATTAGACTCTAAGGCATAATCTCCAAATTCTTCTATGGGAATCTCTAATCTTTCAGCCTGCCTATCAATAAATGCACCTGTGCCTGCAGCACATACAGTATTCATTGCAAAGTCAGAGACAACTCCATTTCTAAGTATAATTATTTTTGAATCTTGCCCTCCAATTTCAATTATTGTTCTCACATTTTTTTCAATTTCAAGGGCTGCAACAGCATGAGCAGTTATTTCATTTTTTACTGCATCAGCACCTATTAGTATTGAAGCAATACCTCTTCCGCTTCCCGTAGTCCCAGCACCACTAATCTTAATTCCATCATATTTATCTTTTAATATTTTAAACCCTTCTTGCACAGCTTTAATTGGACTGCCCTTAGTTCTTAAATATACCTTCTCTATTACATTGCTTTTATTATCTATAATCACAAAATTTGTACTTACTGATCCTACATCAACACCTAGATAGTACATTGTTTTTTCTCCTCTCTAATAAATCTACAAATGCTTCTATTCTAGTAATATATCCTGCTTCTCCAGTCATTTCATCCACTACAAGAGACATAATAGGAAAATCTTTATCCTTTGAGATCTTTGGTAAAATTGCTTTTGAAACAATTTCAGGCATACATCCCATTGGAAATATTTGAATAGCTCCATCAAAGCCTTCTTCATATGCTAAGACTGCTTCTCCAACACACTCTCTTGCATGGCCTCCTATTCCAAGTGGTAGATATTCCTTGGACCCTCTTTTTAAATCAAGTGAGTTTAAATTAGTAGGAAGCAAAGTAGTATTTTTAACCCACCATGATGGAGTTATTCTTCTTTTGGTGGAAACACCATAGTCCATAAGTTTATCTTCGATATACAGATTAGAAAAGGGTTCAATTATTGTATATATTTCACCTATTATAGCTATTTTAATCGGATCTCTATTATTATTAATTTCTATATTTTGTATTTTTTTTCTATAGTTTGATAACACTCTAATCATTTCCTTTGGGTCATTACAATCCAAAGCATCCTTTTTACAATTATTTAATATACTTTTACATTCACCTTTTATCCTCTCATATCCTGCTAAATAATGAGCCTTAGCTTCAATATCATCTATTAAGTTCATGACCTTAATCCCATTGAGTAATGATTGAACTTTTTCATGTTTTGATAATGTGCTATTTGATGATATCTTACTTACTCTATTTAATAATTCTTTAACTCCTATGTCGTTTGGTGAATCTATTATAATAAAATCCAAATCATATCCTAGATTTCTCATAATGTTCATTTGCATCTCACAATACTCACCAAATCTACATGGCCCACATGAGCCTGGAAGTATTATTGTATCTGCACCCTTTTCTATTGCTTGTATATAATTCCCTATCATTATTTTAAATGGTAAACATATTTCCTCTGGAGAATGTAATGATCCAATTTCAAGAGCTTGATTGTTGCTGAATGGTGGTATTATATAATCTATGCCTAAACCGTTAAACACTGCCTTTGCTGCTAGATATGCATTTCCTAAATGAGCTGCTGTTACCTTCATATTAACAAATCCTTTCTAGCATATCCACAAAGGCCTCTATTCTCGTATCAAGACCTGCTTCACCTGTATGCTCATCTAATTTTAAAATCATAAATGGAAAACTGCCTATTTTCTCTTTAATCAGTTCTACAACTACAGAATCTATTCCACATGCGAATGAAGATATATATATAATTCCATTAAATTTATTTTTCTTGGCACCATTTACTGCAAAACCATAGGAGTTTCTAGCAAAAGTCCAAAATGGTTTTTTGTAAAGACCACCAACTTCTTCATCTATTGATTCATCATCTATGTATTCCTCCGTTATGACACCTACATCTAGTTTATTTAGTTTATTGATAATGTTCATATTTGCAAAATTATCATAAATATTATAGGGATGACCTACAAGTGCAATATTTAATCTATGCTTTTCATTTTTTATTCCAGTTTTATGATTGCTTTGTTCTTCTAGAGCTACATTAAATGCACTTTTAATTCTAGACTTATCTTTTGTTACCATCTTCCCTGCCTCCTCTGCCCAAGAGTATAATTTCTTTCTTGATGTGGCATAAATAGGCTCTATAATGGTCTTTGGAATCTCAGGGATACTATTTATTATCATTTCGGGGAGTCCACAAAATTTTGGACAAATATATTCCCTATGCCTGAGCTGCATTATTCTGGGAATCACTATTACATCACATTTATTCCTTAATGATGATACATGACCATGAAATATCTTAACAGGAAGACAAGCGTCATCTACACAATACTTCACTCCTTGATTCAATATTTCTTTATTTGTGTCTTCCGAAGTTATTATCTCTGCTCCCAAGTTACTGAAGAATGTTTCTAAAAATGGATGATATTTATAATACAAAAGTCCCTTTGGAATTCCTACTATCATATTTGCCTCCTTATGTAAAGTTAGATTACATCATTATAGTATTAACAAAATAAAGTAAGTTTATTCTGGTTATATTTTATTAGTTCAAAAACTTAAGTAAAAAAATAGTGTAAGAATAGATGAATTTATCTATTCTTACACTATTAATATTTTGGATTACCTAAAACTTTCTTCCTCCCCCTCCATGAGTCCTACCACTGGAGGATTTATGGGTGGTACTTCTCCCACTAGGAGAAGAAGGATTGCTTTGTGGTTTTGGTATAATCCTATGGGTCACAAATGAATCTAATAAGTTATCTTCATTAGATACAAAGTTTACAAAACTGTTATTTCTTAAATTCAATGGCTTTACTGGGTTTTTCATTCTATAACTTGATTTTGTACTGATATAGAACATTCCAGATGCAGCAATTCCCCCTATAAAGCTAATGATAATGTCAAAGAAAGTAAGTTTGTTTTTTTCTCTTGGTTTATCAGGATAATTATGTTGATTCGTTGGTATCCCTGCATATAAATATCTTTCTGCATCACGGAAAAATCCTAAAGTAGCTCCATAATAGTCGCCATCAGCTAACCCACTATCAAATACAGAATCTAATACTCTTTCTATCCTTTCGTCCGTTAAATATTTAATTCCAATACCCGATGTAGATATATAGGCTTCCCTATTGTCCATGTCTATTAAAAATAGTATACCATCATTGTTTTCTCCTAGACCAAATCCATTGTTATCAAAGAAATCATCTGCATATTCCCTTGAAGTTTTTCCCATGGCATCATTAGTAGTTACAATTACTATATCCATATTATAGGCATTTGATAATACATTAGCTTCATCCTCTAATGTAACTATTTCATTTTGACTAAATAACATTGCATCATCATATACCAGGGATTTTTCTCCATTAGAAGTCATTGGAGAAAACATAATCAATCCAATAATCAGAAATAGAAGAAGCTTTGGAAAAGCACTAGATACTTTTACCATATCAGAGCACCTCCTACTAAAAGAACTATAGAGGTTATTCCAAAAATAAGCGATGACACAGTCAATGCCTTCTGTTTATTAAATGGCAATTCACCAAAAGATTTTCCAGTTTGACCATTTACAGCATATACATAGGTTTTGCCATTATAAATATATGTTAGTATCCAAGCAGGTAAAAGTGTATATTTCCATTTCTTAGAAAGTATATTTACATTATTTTTTATATCGTTAATATGGTTAAAACCAGATATAGTTCCACTTAATAGAGATTTCGAATATCTACTAACTTGTTCTTCAATTTTAGGATCTATCTCTTCTTTTGTAATATCATATTGCTCTGCAAAAAAACCTGAAAGATAAGGCATGGAAAAATCTCTAGCTTCTTCTTCATTATATGGTGCAATCCCATCTAATAGATTTTTGTCAATTTTAGAAAATCCTAATTCTTCAACATTATTGATGTCTATCTTACCTTTTCTTTCTATCTGAAACTTCTTAGTTTCTGTATATTCTCTGCCTCCACTTCGCCATACCCTAATGGTCCTTCCCTCACCTAAATAATCTATATCTACTTCACAATCAGCCCACCAATATGGTAAATACATACCAGTTATCTTTTCAAGCTGAGAGTCACTATAGAAATCTACTGGTACAAACTTTTTCTTTTTAGCCCAATTTAGAAATACATTTTTAGCCTCATTCTTCTCTATAGAAAAAGGTATCATCATATCTGGTTCAAAATTTCCTACAAGTCTATTTGAAATTATAACAGGATTATGACAATAATAACAAAATGTAGCTGTTGTGGTGTCATCTGTCACCACCTTTGCTCCGCAGCTATTACATTCATAGGATGATAAGTGAGTATGCCCTTGTGCATCCTCATTGCGATGATTATTATTGCCATCTTCTTTATATATTTCCTCTATTTCATCATTAGTATATTCACTTAAGCAAAAATCACATTTAAATTTTTGATGCTCTGGTTTAAAATGTATACCTGCACCACAACTAGGGCATTTATAGCTCTTAGTAACCATGACACACTCCTTTCCTAATTAACAAGCTCTATAAGCTTTTAAAATTTATTGCCACATTCTGGACAAAACTTAGGAGTTCCTCCCTCTGGTTTATATCCACACTTAGGACAGGCAGGAATTGTAACTTTTTTGGTTCCACAGTCTGAGCAAAAATTACCTGAATTCTTTGCTCCACATTCAGTACAAAACCAAGTGTTTCCCTTTTCTTCTATGTGATTTTGTTGATTTTGTTGATTTTGTTGATTTTGTTGATTTTG
>CAZIII010000063.1:5322-10079 GCA_964539425.1 uncultured Tissierellaceae bacterium
TTTCTTCTATGTGATTTTGTTGATTTTGTTGATTTTGTTGATTTTGTTGATTTTGCTGGTTCATTTGCTGTTGATTGGATTGTGATGCAGCGCCCATGAAATTTCCTGCACCTTGCATACCTACTCCCATACCCATAAATGCAGCTGCAGCTCCTCCTTCATTTGATCCAGCAGCTTCCATGCCTCTTGCAATAGAGCCTTGCACATACCCTTCACGAACTGAAGGATCCCCTAGCATAGCACCCTTGTTTCTCATATTTATTAATTCCTTAGACTCATCATCATATGAGATACTAGAAATTCCAACAGCTTGAACTTCCATACCTCTCATCCTCTTCCAATCTTCATCTAATATATTAGACATATATTGACTTAATTCTCTACCTTTGGATGCAACATGGGATATACGAATTCCATCAACAGACATTTGATTCATAGTTGATTGTAAAGCCTCTAAGAATTCTGATAAATATTGCTCATTTATGTCTTGAATATCAACTTTATCCTCATTCCTTGGAATTGCTTCTGCAAAGAAAAGTAAAGGATCTGTAATTTTAATTGAATAAGTTCCATGGGTCCTTAAGAACAACTCTGAATTATAGAAATTATCAAAGTAGTTTAAAGGATTTGGAGTTCCAAATTTAATCCCTTTTATTTCTTGTAGATTTATATAAAAAACTTTTTGAGCAGTAGGTGTTACTCCACCATATTTAATTCGTTGGAATGATTCCTTTAAAGAATCTTTGAAGTTCCCATTAAACAAAGAAGGCAAGGAAGAATTATCAACTGTATAATATCCTTCTTCTGCTGTATAATCTATTACTTTACCTCCATCTACTAAAATCATAAATTGATTAGGATATACATGAATGACGGATCCGTTTGATACTGTGTTTTCTGTACCTTTCCTATTGGACCCTCTTTTATCATCCTTCCTGACTTTTATCCCAGATGTAAATACTGTATTATCACCCATATCATTTGGTTCAATTACCTCTAACCATTGATCTGCTAATGATCCTCCTATGGCTGAAGTTAGTGCTTTTATTAGACCCATTTTTGTACCTCCCTATATGTTTTTATTCGTTATTATAACATATTACTTTATACCCTCAAAATGCTTATATAGTTAATATATTATAAATAATTGTAAAAAGCTATTATGGTATGCATACCATAATAGCTTTTAGGTTTTTAATTTTATTTTTCTTCTAATCAATGGACTTCAACGATTCAACCATTTCAACATTTCTGAGTTTATAATACATTGCAAAATTTACAAGTATTGCAAAGATTAAAGTCAATATTGCAGCAATAATATAGCTTTTTACATTCAGTTTAAGTCCAAACATTATATTATCCATCTCTACAGTTGTCATTATAAATCTGTGTAAAAATACTCCAATTACAAGGCCCACTCCTGTACCAATTATAGTTAGAATGGTATTTTCTCTGTATATATATGCTGAAACTTCAGAATCATAGAAACCTAGTACCTTTATAGTTGCAATCTCTCTTATTCTTTCACTTATATTTACATTAGTTAAATTGTATAGAACCACAAAGGCTAAGGCTCCAGCAGATATAATCATCACCATTACAACATAGTTTAAACTTCTTATTGTATCTTCAAAATCTTCTTTAGATGCAGTATTAAAGCTTATGCTTGAGATTCCTTCTTTGTCCAGTAACTCCCTAGACAATTGATCTTCAACTTCTTTTGAAGTATCTGTTAAAATAGCAATAGCTTCATTAAATACTATATCTTTATTAAATAATTTCTCATAATAATCAGGGGATAAATATACATAATTAAAAGTATAATTTTCAGTTATACCTCTAACTTTTACTCTTACCTCATGACCTTCCGCATTTTTAAATGTAATTTCATCTCCAAGTTGTATACCTAAGGTCTTGCTTACTTGCTCTGAAATTACTACTCCCTCTTCTGGGAATATGATTTTCTTCTCAGTCTTACGATCTTGAAGAGTAATAAAGTTTTCTATATTAATATTATCCCTTGGAACAAGTATTGAGACATCCTTCTCAATATTATTAAGAGAAAGGGTTCCACTTTCCCTTAAAATTAACTCATAGCTATGGATTTTTTTACTTGCCTCTAAGTATCTTACACTATCAGGCTCTAAACCTATAGCCATATCGTAGTTAAATAAAACTCCATATTGTCTATCCACAACTGTTCTAATGGAGTCTTTTATACCGAAGGCTGTAAGCATTAACGCAGTACATCCAGCTATTCCTATTACAGTCATTAAGAATCTTCTTTTATATCTAAATATATTCCTCGTTGTAACCTTGTAGCTAAAACTAAATCTATTCCATATTAATGGTATTCTTTCAAGTAGAATCCTCTTTCCCATTTTAGGTGCTCTTGGTCTCATTAAAGATGATGGAGATTCTCGCAGTTCATTTATACAAGCAAGGAAAGCAGTCATAGTTGTTAATCCTATAGCTCCCAGAGAGACAGCTAAAGCTAAGCCTATATTAAAGTTTAGGGTTACAGGAGGTAACAAATACATAATTCCATATGCATTAAATATAACTGTTGGAAATAATGTATACCCTACACCAATTCCTATAATACATCCTAACAAAGTAGCTAATAAGGCATAAATAATATATTTATATGCAATAGCCCCCTTACTATACCCTAAACCCTTCAATGTTCCAATGCTTACTCTTTGTTCATCTACCATCCTAGTCATAGTAGTTAAACAAACCAAAGCTGCTACCAGTGCAAAGAAAACTGGAAAAACTTTCGCTAGTGCGTCAATTCTATCTGCTGCCCCACCATAGTCAACATAAGAATAATGACTATTTCTATCTAGAACATGCCACTTCCCTTTTTTAACTTTATTTAATTCACTTTCTCCCTCTAGTATATCTGCCCATGCATCCCTAAATTCTTTGTCAGCTTTATCTCTTCCTTCTTGATATTCTTTTTGTCCATCTAAAAGCTTTATTTTTGCTTCCTCAAGTTCCTTTCTTACTTTATTAAATTCTTCAATACCTTGCCTTTCACCACTAAGAAGTTTTGTATTTTCCTCTTCTAACTTTTTTCTTGAGGAAGATAATAGCTCTTTGGTTTTATTAAGTTCTTCTTCCCCCCTAATAAGCTCAGCCTTTCCAACTTCTAATTTTTGTTTCCCCTCTTCTACTGATTTTTTTGTTCCATCTAGCATCCCTGTGGCAGCTAATAAATCAGTACTTAATTTTTCCCTTTGTTCACCTTGTAATAGTGAATTTTCTAAGGCTGAATTGATTTGAGCAATACTTTCTTCTAACTGTGATATCCCGGCTTCTCCTTTTTTGATTTCATCTTCAGCATTTTTGAAGCTGTCCATAGCTAAAGCTTTCTGCTCATTAAATATTTTTAGTCCATTTTCATATTCAACTTCTCCATCTAATAGTTCCTTTTCTGCCCTATAGATCTTTTCTTTGCCATCTTGGATTGTTAATTTAAATTCTCTTTCTTCTTTTATAAGTTTTTCTTCTCCATTATCAATCTCAATCCTAGCATCTTCAATTTCTTTTAATGCCTCTTCTAACTCAAGTTCAACCTTCTCTTTTTCTTCAAAATATTCCTTTTTACCTTTTTCTAATTTTTCTTTTCCTTCTGATAATATATCTTCATACCTGATTGTTTCTCTATCTTTAGCTAAATCTTTTATCTCATCTGTGACCTTATCAATTACATCAAAATATTCATCCCCATAAGAATTTAGCTCCCTTGCTCCCTCTATTGTAAGATATATATCTGTATAAACCTCAAGTTTAAAATTTTCTTGTGGAATCATTATAAAGTTTTGTACCACCCCATTACCAATATCGCTACTACCTTTTTGGAAAGATAAATAGTATGGAGTTTGGACAGTACCTACCACTTTATATTCTGTGTTTTTTAGATTATCAGATAATAAACTATCCTTACCAGAGAAAAGCTTGATAGTAGAACCAATGGGTACACTAAAGGAATTATTCTTTCCTTCCTCTATTACACATTCTCCAGATTTTTCCGGTAATCTTCCTTCTACTAGTTGCATATTATTTATTCCACTATCTGATGGAAGTCCATGTACTCTAAGTACAACCTCATTTTCCTCATATTTTGCTAAGGCATCTATGGTATAAGTTGCAAAAATATCTTCAATATTAGAAATTTTACTAATTTCTAAAAGATCATCTTCAGTTAAACCTAAAGTTGACACTAGTCTAATATCCATTAAATTATAATCATCGTAATATTTATCTGCAGTAAACTTCATATCCTCTGGGGCTATCTTTAATCCTGAAAAAAAAGCTACTCCTAGAGCTATAATAGCTGTAATAGATAAAAATCTACCTAGTGATTTCTTAATATCTCTTAAAATATCCTTCCTTATTGCTTTGTTTTTCACTACCACTCAATCCTTTCAACTGGAATAGGATTTTCATTTATGATTTGGCTTTCAACTTTTCCGTTTCTTATCTTTATAACCTTATCTCCCATAGGGGTTATGGCTAAATTGTGAGTGATTACAACCACAGTCATCCCCATATTTCTGCAAGTATCTTGAAGAAGCTTTAATATAGCCTTTCCAGTATTATAGTCTAATGCTCCTGTAGGTTCATCACATAATAACAGCTTAGGATTTTTGGCTAATGCTCTTGCTATTGCTACTCTTTGCTGTTCTCCACCTGATAATTGAGCTGGAAAATTCTTTTTCCTATCATTTAATCCGACTGCTTCTAGTATT
>CAZIII010000064.1:0-9952 GCA_964539425.1 uncultured Tissierellaceae bacterium
GGTTTCAAGAAACACCATGTTTTAGTTTGTGGTGGGACAGGCTGTCACTCATCTAATGGAGATAAAATTAAAAACTTAATTGAAGAAAAGGTAAAAGAAAAGGGATTATCTGAAGATATTCAAGTAATACTTACAGGATGCTTTGGACTATGTGAATCAGGACCAAATATAGTTGTCTATCCTGAAGGTGTATTTTATAGTCATGTGACATTAGAAGATGTTGAAGAAATAGTAGAAGAACATATAGTAAAAGGCCATATAGTAAGAAGAAGATTATTTAAAGAATCCTATGTGGAAGATAAGATTAAGCCAGTAAGTGAAGTTAATTTCTATAAAAAACAAACGAGAATTGCACTTAGAAACTGCGGGGTCATTGCGCCAGAAGACATAGAAGAATACATAGCACTTGACGGATACTCAGCATTGGGCAAAATCATAACTGAAATGACTCAAGAAGAAGTAATAAAGACCATGAAAGATTCTAATTTGCGTGGTAGAGGTGGAGCAGGATTCCCAGCAGGCAGAAAATGGGAAGAAGCATATAAATACGATGCAGATCAAAAATATATAA
This sequence comes from uncultured Tissierellaceae bacterium, assembly GCA_964539425.1. Taxonomy (GTDB): domain Bacteria; phylum Bacillota; class Clostridia; order Tissierellales; family Tissierellaceae; genus JAVKTS01. The sequence goes on from CAZIII010000064.1 coordinate 572, forward strand.
TTTGTAATGCAGATGAGGGAGATCCAGGTGCATTTATGGATAGATCTATATTAGAAGGAGACCCACACTCTGTATTAGAAGCTATGGCTATAGCAGGATATGCTGTAGGGGCAGATCAAGGCTTTATCTATGTTAGAGCAGAGTATCCTATAGCTGTACAAAGGCTAGAAGTAGCCTTAAAACAAGCTAGGGAATATGGATTATTAGGAAAGAAAATCCTAGGGACAGATTTTAATTTTGATATTGAACTGAGACTTGGAGCGGGAGCATTTGTATGTGGTGAAGGTACTGCCCTTATGGAATCTATAGAAGGTAGAAGAGGTATGCCTAGGACTAAAATCCATAGAACTGCTCATAAAGGATTATGGCAAAAGCCAACTATAATTAACAATGTAGAAACTCTTGCAAATATACCTATAATATTCCAAAAAGGGGTAGAATGGTTTAGAAATATTGGTACAGAAAAATCTCCTGGAACTAAGGTATTTGCATTGGGAGGAAAAATTGAGAATACAGGATTAATTGAAGTACCAATGGGAATGTCTCTTAGAGAGATTGTCTATGGAATTGGTGGAGGAATACCAAACGGTAAGGAATTCAAGGCTGTACAAACCGGTGGACCTTCAGGTGGATGTATACCAGCAGAACACCTAGATACAGCAGTGGACTTCGAATCATTAGGACAATTGGGTTCAATTATGGGTTCTGGTGGTATGGTTGTAATGGATGAGTCAAATTGTATGGTTGATATTGCTAGATTCTTCCTTGACTTTTCAGTAGAGGAATCCTGTGGTAAATGTGTACCTTGTAGAGAAGGTACTAAGAGAATGCTTGAAATATTAGAAAGAATTACTGAAGGGAAAGGTGAAGAAGGAGATATTGAAAGATTAGAGAGCCTATCAGAAACAATGACTTCTGCATCCCTTTGTGGGCTTGGTCAATCAGCTGCTAATCCAGTAATTACTACTTTGAAATACTTTAGAAATGAATATGAAGCTCATATAAGAGATAAAAAATGTCCTGCAGGTGCATGCCAGGCATTATTAGAATACTTTATAGAAGATAACTGTATAGGTTGTACAAAATGTGCTAAGGCTTGTCCGGTTGGCTGTATAGATGGTAAATTAAAAGAAAGACATGTAATAGATACTTCAAGATGTATAAAATGTGGAGCTTGTATGGCAGCATGTCCACTAAAACCTAAGGCAGTAATTAAGAGATAGATAAGGAGGTAGAATAATGAGAAATGTAACTCTTACTATAGATGGGCAGAAAATAACAGTGCCCGAAGACTATTCAGTGATACAAGCTGCAAAGGAGCTTGATATAGACATTCCTGCATTATGCTATGATCCTAATCTGGATATAGTGGCAGCATGTCGAATGTGTTTAGTTGAAGTGGAAGGAAGTAGAAAGCTGGAGACCTCCTGTTCCCTTAAGGTAAAGGATGGAATGGTTGTACATTCAGAGACAGATAGAGTTGTTCGAGCAAGAAAAGATATTTTACAGATGCTATTGGATAGTCATCCAAATGATTGTCTAACCTGTCAAAAAGCAGGAGAATGTTTGCTACAAAAGTATTCATATAGATATGATGTTAAGTTTAGGGATCATGATGGAGCTATGAGACCAGAATTGTTTGATACATCAAGTCCATATATATTCAAAGATAATAGTAAATGTATTTTATGTGGGAAATGTGTTAGAACATGTTCTCAAGTAAAGGGAGAAAGAGAAGTCCTTGCCTTTGCTGAGAGAGGATATGATACTAAAATAGTATTAGATGCAGATCAAACTTTTGAGACATCAAAATGCGTATCCTGTAATAGATGTGTAACAGTATGTCCAGTTGGAGCTTTAGTAGATAAGAGGCAGCTTGGAAAGATAAGAAATTGGGAAGCTGACAAAAAAACAATACAATGCAAGGTATGTGCTTATGGCTGCGAATTTGAAGTATTATCTAAAAATAAGAAAAAAATTGGAGTTAGAGCTAAAGCACCTACAAATGGAAGACCTTTATGTCTTAAGGGCAGGTTAACTACTGAGCTATTGAATATAGACAATCCTGACAAACCATATAGAAAGATTGGTGGAAAATTTGTTGAATCCACTTGGGCAAAGGCTATTGGATTATCAGATGTAATGGAGAAAATTGAAAAGATTGAGAATACAAATGAATAAAAATAATCAAGGTAGGAGGTGAGTGCCATGATTGAACTGAGGATAAATGGTATTAACTATGAGGTGGAAAATAATACGACAGTTCTTCAGGCCTGCAATAAGCTAGGTATAGAAATACCTACTCTATGCCATGATGAAAGGTTAGCACCTTATGCGGCTTGTAGAATGTGTTTAGTAGAAGTAACTGGATCAAAAAACCTAGTAACTTCTTGTACTACAAAAGTAAAAGATGGAATGGAGATAAATACAAATAACCCTAAAGTAATGAATGCTAGAAGGGATGTATTAGATTTAATATTATCAAATCACCCAATGGAATGTCTTACCTGTGATAAATCGGGAACTTGTAAGCTACAAAATTATGCCTATGAATATGGTCTTGTTGATGGAAGCTACAAGGGAGAAATGCGAGATAAGAATATAGATAGTTCAAATCATTTTTATTCCTATGATCCAGACAAATGCATTCTATGTGGACTATGTGTTAGAGTTTGTGATGAGTTACAATGCACTAATGCTATTGGTTTTGAAAATAGGGGGTTTGATACTATAGTGGCGACTCCTTTTAACCAGGGATTAGAGAATTCCAAATGTGTTTCATGTGGGAACTGTGTATCTGTATGTCCAGTAGGGGCATTACTTCCAAAGACAAAAACTAAATTTAGACATTGGGAAACTCACAAAGTCAGGACTACATGTTCATATTGTGGAGTAGGTTGTCAAATGGACTTAATAGTAAAAGGGCAGCAAGTAGTAGGTGTAGAACCTGCTTTTGATACCTTCAACAAAGGATTACTATGCGTAAAAGGTAAATTTGGATATAAATTTATTAGCCACCCAGATAGACTAAAGACTCCATTAATCAAGAAAGATGGAGAATTTGTTGAAGCTAGTTGGGATGAAGCATATAGACTAATTGTGTCAAAAATCAAAGGAATTAAAGATGAAAATGGACCAGAAGCATTTGCAGGTCTTTCATCAGCTCGTTGTACAAATGAGGAGAATTACTTATTTCAAAAGCTATTTAGAGCAGTGATAGGTACTAACAATGTGGATCACTGTGCACGACTCTGACATGCCTCAACTGTTGCAGGTCTTGCAACAACATTAGGTAGTGGAGCTATGACTAATAGTATTGAAGAAATACTAGGAACTGATGCTATTTTTGTAATAGGATCAAATACTACAGAAAATCACCCAATAATTGGTGCAACTATGAAGCAAGCCATAAAGAATAATGGAGCTAAGCTAATAGTAGCTGATCCAAGAAAAATTGAACTAGCAGATTATGCTGATGTATTCTTACAATTGAAGCCTGGTACTAATATTGCCTTATTAAATGGTATTATGCATGTAATCATTGAAAAGGGATTACAAGATAAAGCATATATAGAGGAAAGAACAGAAAACTATGAAGAACTAGTAAGACTAGTAAAAGAATATACTCCTGAAAGAGTAGCTGAAATATGTGGAGTAAATGCTGATGATATAGTTAAAGCAGCCATGATATATGGAGAAGCAGAAAAGGCGGGTATATACTATACAATGGGAATAACTCAACATACTACAGGAACCCATGGGGTAATGTCTGTATCAAATCTTGCATTATTATGTGGTAATGTGGGTAAGGAATCTGCAGGTGTAAACCCACTAAGGGGTCAAAATAATGTACAAGGTGCTTGTGATATGGGTGCTCTTCCATCAGATTTGCCTGGATATCAGAAAGTATTTAAAGAAGAAGCGGCAGAAAAATTTGAAAAGGCATGGAACAGCAAACTATCAAGAAAAGCAGGACTTACTGTTTCTGAAATGTTAGATGAAGCAGAAGAAGGAAAAGTTAAGTTTATGTATATAATGGGTGAGAATCCTATGGTTTCAGATCCAGATTTAAACCATGTTAAAAAAGCCCTAAATAAATTAGATTTCTTAGTTGTACAAGATATATTCCTTACTGAAACATGTGAATTGGCCGATGTAGTACTTCCAGCAGCTTCTTTTGCAGAGAAGGATGGTACATTCTCAAATACAGAAAGAAGAATTCAAAGAGTACGAAAGGCAATAAACCCAATAGGGGATTCCAAACCAGATTGGAAGATATTAATGGATATAATGAATTTATTAGGATATAGTAAAAAATATTTCGAAGTATCAGAGATAATGGATGAAATAGCGTCACTGACTCCTTCATATGGAGGTATTGACTTTAAACGATTGGAAAAAGGTGGCATACAATGGCCTTGTACAGACAAAAATCATCCTGGAACCAAATATTTGCATAAAGAAAGTATTTCTAGAGGTAGAGGTCTATTTATGCCAGTGGAACAAGTGGATAGTGCAGAGATGCCAGATAAAGAATATCCATTTGCATTTACTACTGGAAGAATATTATACCATTATCATACAATGACAATGACAGGTAGAGTAGATGGGCTTATGAAAAAAGCTTCTAGCAACTATGTTGAAATCAATGAAATTACTGCTAATAAAATGGGCATAAAAGATGGAGATATGGTAAGGTTAACATCAAGGCGTGGATCAGTTGAAGTCGCTGCTAGAGTTACAGATATCATTGATGAAGGTGTATTATTCATGCCATTCCACTTTGCAGAGGGGGCAGCAAACTATCTAACAAGTACTGCTACAGATCCAATTGCTAAGATACCTGAGTTAAAAGTAGCAGCAGTAAGACTAGAGAGGATAAATAGTTAAAAGGGGTGGTACTATTTTTAGAGTAGGTATAATTACAGCATCTGACAAAGGTTATAGTGGAGAGAGAGAAGATAAATCAGGAGAACTTATTGCTGAAATAGTTGAAGCTAAAGGTTATAAAGTAGAACATAAAATTATAGTTCCTGATCAAGAAGATGTCATAATGAAAGAAATGATTCATATGGCAGATAGTTTAAAGGTAGATTTGATTTTAACTACTGGTGGAACAGGATTCAGCCTTAGAGATGTGACTCCTGAAGCAACAATAAAGGTCTGTGATAGAATGGCTAATGGTATATCTGAGGCAATTAGAAGCTACAGTCTTAGCATTACTCCTAGAGCTATGCTGTCTAGGGCTGTATCAGGGATAAGGAATCAGACATTGATAATCAATTTACCAGGTAGCCCAAAGGCAGTTAAAGAGGCTTTAGATTATATAATTGACAGTGTACACCATGGACTTGAGATATTAACTGACAAGGCCCACGATTGTGCAAGAAGGTGATATTATGCAAAAATTTGGTACAGCCATAATACTTGCTGGTGGAAAAAGCTCTAGAATGGGCTTTGACAAACAATTTCTAATGATTCATGAAAGAAGGCTTATGGATTCTATCATTCATAAACTAAGGGAAGAGTTTGAAGAAATTATAATTGTAACGAATAAACCTGAGTATTATATAGGTCTTAGCCATAAAATAATTAAAGATATAATTGAAGATAAGGGTCCATTAGGAGGCATTCATTCAGGTCTTAAGGAATCCTCTTCTCAATATGCATTTATAGTTGCTTGTGATATGCCAAATATAAATATGGATTATATTAGATATATGAAATCTTGCATAAAAGATAATAATCTAGATGGTTGTGTTACTAATTTTGGTGATTGGGTTGAACCCTTTAGTAGTTTCTATTCTAAAGGTATAGTAGAGGATATTGAGCTACATTTATTAACTAATAGAAGATCAATCAATTCTTTACTTAAAAACTTAGAAATTTATTATATTGAAGAAGAGAAGGCTAGGGGATTTAGTCCAAATTGGGATATGTTTCTAAACCTGAATACTAAAGAAGATTTAAGTAGCTATCTTCAGGATTTAGGAAATGGATAGGAGAATACTATGGAACCTACAAAAAATATAAATATATTAAGAGTAAAAGGTGAAAATCTTACTAATGAAGAGGATATTCTAGTTATAGAATATCCATTTACTATATACTTAAATAACGAAGAGATTATTACACTCCTATGTAGTCCAAAATCACTTAAAGCATTGACATTAGGATTTCTATATTCCGAAGGATTTATAGATGATATATCTAATGTTGAAAAAATACAAGTAGAAGAAGAAAAAGGGATAGCATATGTATACTTAAAGGAAAGAAAACTTTTAGCTGAAAAGCTTCAAGGTAAGAGAACTATAACTTCTGGATGTGGCAAGGGTACTTTGTTTTATAATGTGTTGGATTCTTTTAAATCAAAGAAGATAGAAAAACCCTTAGATATTAAAATTGAAGAAATAAAATTATTAGCAAAGGAATTTAATTTTAAGTCAGAACTATTCTTAAATACTGGAGGAGTTCATAGTTGCGCTTTGTGTAGCAAATCTAGTATACTAATATTTGAGGAAGATATTGGAAGGCATAATGCCTTAGACAAGATTTTAGGTAAAGCTTTAATGGATAATATGGATTTATCAGATAAATTGGTTTTAACTTCTGGGAGAATTTCCTCTGAAATGCTAATAAAAGTAGCTAAAAGAGGAATTCCAGCAATAGTATCTAGAGCAGCACCTACCAGCCTTTCTGTTGAATTGGCTAGGGAGTTAAATATAACTGTAGTAGGATTTGCAAGAGGAGAAAAAATGAACATTTACTCAAATTTTCCGAGCTTAAATCTCTAAAACGGGACGGTGGGACAGGAACCCTGTCCCTCAAAACCGAAATCATGTTAAGCAACAGGGACAGTCCCTACTGCTTCAATGTGCTGGAAGTCAAAGTCATAAGATTTAAGCCTATAGGTAGAGGGAGAAATTCCTATGCCTCCCGTGTTTGGAAAGGAAGATGTTATAACAGCCTTTCTTTAGGCTGCTTTTTTTTCTTCAAAAATTAGAAGGAGAGTGGTATTTATGAAAAAATCTTTAGTATTATTACTTACCCTCTTGCTAATCATTACTACAGCTGCATGTGCACCAAAAACAAAGGAACCAATTATTCTATCTACTACTACATCAACTCAGGACTCAGGACTGCTAGATTTCTTGCTTCCATTATTTACTGAGGAAACAGGAATAGAAGTTAAAACTGTTGCAGTGGGTACAGGTAAAGCTCTGCAAATGGGTAGAGATGGAGAGGCAGATGTACTTTTAGTACATGCTAAAGCAGATGAGCTAAAGTTCGTAGAAGAAGGCCATGGAACAGAAAGACATGATGTGATGTATAACGACTTTATATTAGTAGGGCCTAAGGATAAGGTATTACCTTCCCAGGATAACTATCCAAATGACATAGTCGAAGGGCTCAAAGCTATATCAGCACATGGAGCAAGATTTGTTTCACGTGGAGATGACTCAGGTACACATAAGAAAGAGCTATCATTATGGAAAACAGCAGGTATCGAACCAGTAGGAGAATGGTATCTTGAGGCTGGGGCAGGCATGGGAGATGTACTCAAAATGGCTAGTGAGAAACAAGGATATACAATTACAGATAGGGCTACTTATCTAAGTATGAGAAATGATCTTGACTTAGATATTATTGTAGAAGGGGATACAAATTTACTTAATCAATACGGTGTAATTCCTGTTGATCCAAGTAAAAATGATAATATAAATAGTAAAGGTGCATTGGAATTTATGAAATGGATACTTTCTGAGAAGGGACAATCCTTGATTAAAGAATTTGGCGTAGAGGAATACGGGGAACCATTATTCATTCCTAACGCTGAGTAAGTATAGTGAATAGTGAATAGTTACTGGACTAAAGTTCTTAATTGTAACTATTCACTATTAGTTTTTAATTATTAATTGCTTTTAGGTGGGTGAGAAAATTTGGACTACATATCACAAGGATTTAAAGAAGCTTTAAATTTAATAATAACATTAGACAAAGAAGTACTACGAATAGTACTTCTATCTATTATAGTTTCAACTTCTGCTACTATATTAGCCTCGATTACATTTATTCCATTAGGGGTTTATTTAGGTATCAAGAAATTCAAGGGTAAAAGGTTATTTTCTAGAGTAATATATACAATGATGAGCATACCTTCTGTAATTGTAGGACTTACAGTAGCAATAATACTATCAAGAAGGGGGCCATTAGGGTATTTAGATTTACTATATACAAAAAATGCCATGATTATAGCTCAAACTTTATTAGTTATTCCACTAATTTTTGGACTTACATATGGACTAGCTAAAAGTAGGGGGAATGCTATTGAAAAAGTAGCCTTTACTTTAGGTGCTAGTAAATGGGATACAATTATTTTGATTATAAGAGAATTAAAGGTGGATATACTGGTAAATATAGCTACAGCATTTTCAAGAGCCATATCAGAGGTGGGAGCTGTAATGATAGTAGGAGGAAATATAAAGGGGCATACAAGGGTTATTACAACAACTATATCTATGATGAATTCAATGGGAGACTATCCTATGGCAATAGCCCTAGGTATTGTGCTGCTTTTAATATCCTTCGTGATACATAGCATAATATATTCCTATAGTCAGGAGGATTAATATGGAGGTTAGAATAGAAAACCTAAAAAAATCTTACGGTGAAAAGCAAATACTAAACATTGAGAATATGACCATTGAAAAAGGAAAGATTACAGGCATTACAGGGCCAAACGGTTGCGGCAAGACTACTTTATTAAATATAATAGCTGGACTAGATGAGGAATATATGGGAGACATTAGTTATGATGGATCTAAACTAAATAAAAACATAATAAATAATATGACTATAGTATTTCAAAAGCCATATTTATTTAAAAGAACAGTCTATGAAAATATTGAATATCCACTAAGGATTAGAGGTATAAACAAATCAGAAGTTAAATCCTTAGTATCAAATATAATTAAGAATCTAGAGATAGAAGATTTGATGGAAAAAAAGGCCCACCTCCTATCAGGTGGGGAATCACAGAAGGTTGCACTGGCTAGGGCCTTAGTATTTCAACCTAAATTATTGTTATTAGATGAACCAACATCAAATATAGACCCTAATTCAATCACGATATTAGAAAGAGAAATCTTTAGATTTAATGAAGAAACTGGGGGAACAGTGATTATAGTAACACATAATATGGAGCAAAGTATAAGGCTAGGTCATATAATAATTGAGATGTAGCAAAGAGTAGAGACAATATGTTTAATAAATATTATATTTGACAAATTGGGAAACAATGTTAGAATAAAAGTGAACGATTGTACAATCGTTCACTTTTATTCTTAGGAGTGATATTATGTCTAGGGTGTTTGAAGCTGA
>CAZIII010000065.1:0-8215 GCA_964539425.1 uncultured Tissierellaceae bacterium
AACTAGCAACAATTTCTTTAATCATAAATTCTTTGCCACTTAAAAGTTCTATATCATCTCCATTACAATGTGGACAGTGATATTTACTTTCAACTATATTAAATACCTTGTGGCAATCTCTACACATTCCATTTGCTGGTAAAATTTCTATTTCAAGCTTTGTATTCTCTAGTATAGTTCCATCAACAGCTGCTGGATAACAGGATTCAATATATCTTGGTATCATGGAGGAGAGTTGTCCTATTTGAATTCTAATAGTATCTACATCTGTTATTCCGTTGGTTCTAGCAAAGTTTTCTACAGTTTCCACTATTTTAATGACTACACCTAGTTCATGCAATTAACTCACTCCCACCCATTCTACTTATTATAAACTCCAACGGATTTTTTGACCTTGTGTACAACCATTCTACCCTTACGCTTAATCATGCTCTTAACAATGATTGGTTTAAGATCTAGGAAGGACACATTTCCTTCATCATATTTCTTTACAAGAGATATGGCATCAAACTTACATTTTGTAGTACAGGCTCCACATCCAATGCACATATACTCGTCTGTTCTTGTAGCTCCACAGCTTAAACACCTATCTGTTTCTTTCTTTACTTGTTCCTCTGTAAAGGTATGGCGTAGATCATTAAATGAAGTCTTAGCCTTTGCTCCATCTACATGGTCTATCCTTTGTCTTGGGCTATTATCATAGCCTTCAAGTATGAGGTTTTCCTTGTCTAATGCATGATATTCTCTTCTATCACGACCGATTACCAAACTTTGACCTGGTTGAACAAAACGATGAATTGAAATTGCAGCTTCTTTTCCTAATGCAATTGCATCTATAGCGAATTTTGGACCTGTCATAGCATCTCCACCCGCGAAAACATCTTCTTCTGCAGTTTGAAGTGTAAAGGAATCAGTCTTTATAGTCTTATTTGGATTAAGCTCTATCTTCGAATTCTCTAATAAATTGCCCCATTCAATAGCTTGACCAATGGATAACAATATATTGTCTGTTTTTATTGTAATAATATTGTTTTCATCATATTGAGGGTTAAATCTATTATTCTCATCGAATACTGAAATACATTTTTTAAATTCCATGGCTACTACTCGTCCATTTTCTCTAATAATCCTCTTAGGACCCCACGAGTTGTTGATAATAATACCCTCTGAAGTTGCCTCATCTATTTCCTCATCTGAAGCTGGCATTTCATCTCTGCTTTCTAGACAGAACATCTCAACCTTTGAAGCACCAACTCTTGCAGCTGTTCTAGCCACATCTATGGCTACATTTCCTCCGCCTACAACTACTACATGACCATCTAGTTTTATTTCTTTACCTAAATTTATATCTCGCAAGAAGTCTACTCCTGTAATTACACCTTCTCCATCTTCACCTTCAATGCCTAACTTTCTTCCTAACTGAGCACCTATTGCAAGATAAAAGGACTTGTATCCTTCTTGTCTCAATTCTTTAAGACTAATATCCTTACCTACTTCAATTCCAGTCTTAAACTCTACTCCCAATTCTCTTAGTATATCAATTTCTGCATTTACTACATTCTTTTCCAATCTATATGATGGAATTCCAAGGGTAAGCATACCACCTAAGGCTTCTTGTTTTTCAAATACTGTTACCTTATATCCTTCTATTGCTAGATAATATGCACAGGATAGTCCAGATGGTCCTGCACCAATGACAGCTATTTTCTTTTGGTGATCATGTTTGATTTTCGGTATATAACGACTTTCTTCTTTTAAATCCTGTTCTGCTATGAATTTTTTGATATCATCTATGGCTACAGGATCATCTATATCTCCCCTAGTACATACATCTTCACATTTCCTTGGACATATGCGACCACAAACTGCAGGGAAAGGATTTTCATTTTTAATCAGTTGAAGGGCTTCTGTATATTTACCTTGAGCAGCAAGCTTAATATATCCTTGTACTGATATGTGAGCTGGACATTGGGTCTTACAAGGGCTTGTTCCAGTCTCTACCACATTCTCCCTGTTGGTACGATAATCTGGGTTCCATCTTTCTGGACCCCATTCTGTATTGGATGGTAAATCTATTCTTTTATTTTCTTTAATTGGTTCTTTAGCACATATTTTTTGACCTAATTTTAAGGCATTTACAGGGCAAACTTGAACACATTCTCCACAGGCAACGCATTTTTCCTCATCAACATGAGATACATAGTTTGATCTAACCATATCATTATTCAAAAACATACTTGCAGACCTTAAGGATAAGCAACTACATCCACAGCAATTACATATTGCATGGGTTTCTCCAAGGCCATCTAGATTTGGTATTTGATGCATTAAGCCATTTTCCTCAGCTCTTTTTATTATTTCAAAGGCTTCATCCCTGGTTATTTGTCTACCTCTTCCTGTACGAATATAGTATTCTGCCGCATGTCCCATTTGAATACACATATCTTCTTTTAGATGTCCACATCCTTCACCCATTATCTCTCTAGCTGTACGACATGAACAATCAGATACTGTAAATAAATCATTCTCATTTAGATATTTGGATACTTCCTCATAGGAAGCCCTTCTTGTTTCACCATCTATGGCAGTTTCAATAGGAATTACCCTCATCAAGCCTTTCCCCACTGGAAATACACCAGCTGTTTTTGGTCCCCTTATCCTACCGTAGGCTTCAAATGATTCTGCTATTTGAGGATATTTTTTTACATTTTCCTTATTATTAACCATCATTTCCATTACACCTGGCACCCAAGTATCAAGCCAGTATTTATCTTCTCCATCTATTTCATTTACAAAACAAGCACCAGCAACTGCTAATTCCCATAAATACTTTTCCGCATCCTCTAAGGATTTACCACATAATGGAGCTACTTCCTTTGCACTCTTTGGCTTACGAAATTCTAGACATAATCCTACTTCTGCCATACCATCTGAAACCACTGGTTCCAATATCCTGTATTCAGGATCCTCATAAGTATATGCAGATTTTGAATTAGGTTTTTTTCTACCAATATGATTCGCGAGATCTAATACCTTTGGCTTCCCCATAAATTTCTCCCCCTATTATATTATTCTTGCCAGGATTTTACTTCATTTCTAATCCAATTAGCCCATTCATCTATACCTTCACCAGTTTTTGCGGAGATAGGAATAATTTTTATATTTGGATTTAATTTTTTTGCACGATTTTTTACTGCCTCTAAATCAAAGTCAAAATAATCTATGGTATCTATTTTATTTATTAATAGTACATCTACAATTGAAAACATTAGTGGGTATTTAAGAGGCTTGTCATCTCCTTCTGGTACGCTTAATATCATGGCATTTTTTGATGCTCCCGTATCAAATTCTGCTGGACAAACAAGATTTCCTACATTTTCCAATATTATAAAATCTAACTCCTCTGTACCTAATCCTTCCAGACCTTGTCTTGTCATATCTGCATCTAGGTGGCACATTCCACCGGTATGCAATTGAATAACCTTTGTACCTGTTTGAGCCACTGCTTGAGCATCTACATCGGAGTCTATATCAGCTTCCATGACTCCCATTTTTATATCTGATTTCAAAGCCTCAATAGTTCTCAATACTGTAGTAGTTTTACCAGATCCAGGTGATGACATAAGATTTAGGAGAAATGTCCCCTTCTTTTTTAATTCATCCCTCAGAAGAGCTGCTTGGTGATTGTTATCCTCGAAAATGCTTTCCTTAATTTCTAAAACTTTAAAATCCTTCATTTAATATTCCGCCTTTCTAAAGATTTTTATTGTATTTATAAAATCTAATGTATTTCCGTAAAGTTTGATACTATTTTGTCACTTTTATTGTATTTAAAATAAAATTTACTGTCAAAGAAATACAAGTGTTGAAACTTCAATGTATATAGGCTTTCTGTTTCAAGTGTTCTTTACACTTCTGCTACCTAAAACCTTTATTTTCATTGAACTATGGAATATAATGTGCAAACATTACTTGAATGTAAAATAGTTATTGAAATGAGCTAAATTAGTGATAAACTATAAATAATATTACGTTATTTTTTTAACACATCTTTTAAAGTATCATACTATATTATTTATTTGAAAGGGGTTTTAGTTATGTTCTTTTTTGAATCGCTTCCCTGGTATAGCATAATTATGTGGTTTGTTGTTCTTGGTATTCTTATTGGTTTGAATGAGCTTTCACGCACTAGTAAAAAAGTTAGTATAATTATGTTTATGGTTTTACCAGTAATCCTTACTATAGTTTGGTTGGTTAAAGGTCCAAATGAAATCACATCTTGGTTTACTTGGGTCAAGGTTTACTCAGCATTAGCTGGTTGCCTTATCTATATGGTGGTTCGATTTACAGATTATCATAAGAAGCACAAATGGTATCTAACCCTTATTCCTGCCATTTTAGCAATCAATATCTTGGAGGCTGTAGTAAGGGAATTTCAAGTTGGTATAGCTGGTTTCAATGGAATAGTAGATGGTATGTATTATATATCTGGCGGGTGGAATTATTTAAATGCAATAGCTGGAATTCTAAACATTTTAGTGATTTGTGGCTGGTTTGGTATCTATTCTACTAATGGTAAGCGTAGAGATATGATATGGCCTGATCAAAACTTTCTTTACATTATAGCTTATGGAATATGGAATATTGCATATGTATATTCTTGTGCACCTGGCAATGCTTTATATTCAGGATTAGCATTGAACCTTGCACCTACTATTCCTGCTCTTTTATGGTCCAAAGGAAACTGGATGCAAAATCGTGCACATACATTGTTTTTTTGGATGGCATGGGTAATGACTTTCCCATATTTCTTTGCAACTGGGAGTATTTTTAATGTAAGTGTAAGTTATAATCCGCAGGCTAACTGGATCCTAGCAATACTATCTTTAGCTCTTAATATAATGTTAGCAGTATGGCAATTCTACAGAATTGCTAAATATAGGCTCAATCCTTTAAAAGATGAAATTTGGAAGAATCCAAAAATTAAATCAGAGATTAAATCTATGTAATCAAAAAATCTCCTTAACCACTATTGGTCTAAGGAGATTTTCTTATTAGTTAAAAAACCTATTTAATAAGTCTATAGAGTATTTGATACAATTTTCCAGTGAAAGAGTGCTCATGATTTCTCCCGCTAAGAATATATTATTCTTTCCTTGCATCTCTTCCATTTTATTATAAAAACCATTTTCTAATGTTATGGTATCTACATAGGGGCAATGCTGCCAATTCTTAGTCTGGTAAAGCCTAGGATTTTGTACACCTAATTTTAATAAATCATCCTTAATTGTATCTAAAGAAGATATCTTTGAGTTATTGGGATGATTATATGCATAGAGCATGACCATTCCATCACCATCTTCATCCCACCTAGAGTTCCATATGGTAATATGTCCTTGTCGGCTAGGTAGCAGATTTTCAAGTATACAGCCACAGCCCTTAGGGATTTTATCTGCAATAAATGCATATACATTAAATGATTGATACTTTATACTATTTAAATATCCCTTCATATCTTGATCCCAAAACTGAAGATTTGCAAACTGATCCAATGGAGCAGCTATTATTAGCTTATTAAATTCAAGTGATTCAAATTGAGTTTGTACTAGAAGAGTTCCTTGATTTGATGGGGAAATATCTATTACCTTCTGGCCTAATCGAATATCTTTGATTTCCTTACTCAATGCTTCTGCCAGTGTGGAAACTCCATTCTTCCATGTTGAAAACTCTGGTAATTCCATAAAGGACATTAAGTGGTTGTAGTTTAATATTCGAAGAACATATAAAGCTGGAACCTCTTCAATATTACCAAGTCCAAAGATAGTAAAATATTGGGTGTAAATAGTCTTTAAAATACGAAATTCATGTATATCACACCATTGTGAAAAAGGAAGCATTAGTGTCGGTTCAATATATTCAATATTTGCTTTTCTAAGTGAGTTATATAATTCCAGGACTTCAGGTAATCGATCCATCTCTTCTACAAATTCAGCCAATTCTTCCTTTGGTATAGGCATAATTCTTTGACCCTTAGTATTATAATTGATACGGGATAGTTTTGGACCATCTGTTTTAATGTCTAATCTTTTCATCAAGTCCTTGAGATTTGGCTGGGATGGCAAACCGAAGATAGCCCCTAATTCATGGGATTTCCCCTTATATAAAATAGTGTATAGCTTCCCACCTATTCGTTCATCCTTTTCAAAAACAGTAACATTCTTATAGCCTTTTTTCTGTAAACCTTCGGCTATGACAAGCCCCGAAAGCCCCCCTCCAATTACTGCCACCTTACACTCTTCCTTATTCATTATTGTCACCTCGATTTGAATGATTTATCAATGCTAGAATCCAGAGGGGTAATGCATCTAGATCCACATTATTTTGTAATGCCTGCTGAAGCAATACTTCAACAGGTGTCTTTCCTGAATTAAATCCCTCTAAAATCCTATTATAGAAATTATAATCCCTAATAAATTTATTAAGCTCTCGTTCAATCTTTTCAAAGGAATTAATCTCATTACTTGAGTCAATTCTATTATAAAATTCTCTAACTACAAATTCATTGAATAAAGTTGTATCCTCTAATATACGGTTATTCTCCATAAATATATGATTTATGTTAAGCTCTTCTATTATCTCATTATAGTTATTGGCCTTTACGAAATAAGGCAAGAATTCCTTTTTTCTATTAGTAACCAAGTTTTCAATATTTAAATTGAATATCTTCAATAAATAAACTAATTTGCTTTCAAAATAATTCCAAACATCTATATCCTGCTTCTTATTATACAGTTTTACTGCTACCCATCTTGAGGCAGTATCGTAGAAACTATATTGATATATTCTCCCAATTCCATCAAATGTGCCCATAAAATCAATTCGTTGAATGACTAAGTACCCTGGATAAGGTTCCTGTTTATTCATGAATTCAAAATTCTCCCTCTTGCCCTTTAGATTCATTTTTATATGCAAGGACTTATCATTAGCAAATTTTATCCGATCTTCCTTCTTGGTTAAATTGTGGCGTCTCAATACATTATAGATTCCAGTCTCTCCAATATGAATTTCCTCAGCTCTTAGCTCATAGTAGATTCTCTTAGGACCATCTATAGGGTATTTGGCAACATATGCTAGTATTTTCTGTTCAATATCCTTACTAACCTTATTAGGCATTTGAGGCTTTCGTGGTTCTTTTATCTCTAGACCAATAATCCCACGCTTCTGATAGGCTCTTTGCCAGTTATAAAAGGTTGTCCTAGAAATTCCAAACAATTCACAGGTACGAGTAATATTATTCTCTTTTAACCCATGCTTTAATATCATATATTTATTATGAGCATTGAACTCCTTGAACTTCATATTTTTAATCCACTCCATTTTATCCTATTAACATTATTATACTATATTAAGGTAGAATAAAAAGACCAACATTAGTTGATCTTTAAGGATTTTATAATACTTCTTTAGGTATATCTCTTATTACACTTATCTTTAAATCTTCTTTGATCATACGTTTTTCTAAATACATTTTTTCATCAGCTTCTCTTATGAGATCATCTATAGCTAATTTTTGTATATTATTATATTCTACAATTCCATGGCTAACGCTAATTATATAAGGTTTGCTTTTCTCTAGGTTTTTTTCCTCATAAGCATCAAGGATTCTTGACCAAATAGTTTCAGCAGTATCTTCATTTATACCATCGAATACAATTAGAAATTCATCACCACCTAATCTTATAATAAAATCATCTTCTCTAATGGTATTCCTTATTGTATCTACAGTTGAAACAATTAAATCATCCCCATATTTGTGCCCCAATTCATCATTAACTTTTTTTAACCCATTAATATCAATAAAGCATAAACTTATAGTTGATTGCCTTCTATCCATATGCTGGAACATACGATTGAGTTTCGATAATCCAGACCTTCGATTGTAAGCTTTTGTAAGAGAATCGTAAATAAGTTCATTGAAATAACCTTCCATTACGCTAATCTCATCTTTACTTATGGATTCAATTTTTTTAGCTAAATCATCATCTAAATAAGATAGTTCCTTTAAGTTTTTCATAAGCAAATCAATTGGCTTTCTAATTCCATTATTAATAAAGGAGAAGGAAAATACTGCTGCTAATATTGTTATAATACTCATAATTCCATTCATAATTTTTGCACGAGTTACTTTTAATTTTGCATTTTCAGAATAAGATGT
>CAZIII010000065.1:8315-9897 GCA_964539425.1 uncultured Tissierellaceae bacterium
TTTATAAAATTGGAGTCGCTTCCGATCCATTCAAAAGTAATTATATTTCCCACAACAACTGCAAATGCCAACATAACCAGAATTCCATAAGTGAGCATTAGCCTGTTTTTTATTTTCATCTTTTGTTCCTCCCCCAATAGAGCTTATTATTTATCTTGGAAGACTATATTAAGCAATTAACCTTATATCTAATTATACCCTCAAATTGTTATATTCTACCATTTTGGCTTATAATATTAATTCTATTCTCTTTCCAGCCAATCCACGGCCCCTTGTATAATCAAAGCTGCTCCTTTCCATAGCTCCTTTTCATCTATATCAAATTTAGGGTTATGGTGGGGATAGGTTTGTCCTTCTGTTTTTCCTAGATTGCTTATATAAAAGAATGTACCTGGCACCTTTTGCAGGAAAAAGGACATATCCTCTGCTCCCATTACAGGTAGTTTCATCTCTATTATATCTTCTTCATTGATTATCTTTTTAGCTGACTCTACAAAACCTCTAGTAAAGTCCTCTGAATTTATAAGGGCTGGATAGCAAAATTCATAATCAATTTCATAATTGGCCCCATTAGCCATGGTTATACCTTTTACTATTTCTTCTACTCTTCTAGCTATTCTCTGTCTAGTATCTTCATTTACTGTACGTACTGACCCCTCTAATTCTACTAGATCTGGAATAATGTTTTGGTTGAATCCACCTTGAAATCTTGTAATCGATATTACCGCTGGTTCAACTGGATTTATTTCACGACTTACTATATTTTGTAATGCTAAAACTATTTGTGATGCTGATATGATTGGGTCTATTGCTTGATAAGGATATGCTCCATGGCCTGATTTACCTATTATTTTAATTGATATCCTATCTACTGCTGCCATCATAGTTCCATAGCATACACCTATTTTTCCATAGGGAACATCATTAGATAGCTGTCCCATATGGAGTCCCATAATGGCATCTACCTTTGGATTTTTCAAGGCATTTTCCTCTATCATAGGCTTTGCACCACCTGGATATTCCTCCCCTGGTTGAAATAATAGCTTTACATTTCCTTTCCATTTATCCTTATTTTCACTCAATAGCTTTGCTACTCCAAGTAAGATTGCAGTATGACCATCGTGGCCACATGCATGCATATTTCCATTACTAGAAGCAAATTCTAATCCTGTTTCTTCCTCAACTGGAAGGGCATCTATATCTGCTCTTAGAGCTAAAGTCTTTCCCTCTCCATTCCCCTCAATTAAACCTACTACAGCATTTCCATTCACTAAAGTGTGGTATTTTATATTCATGTTATTTAATTCTCTTTTGATGAATTCAACAGTCTTAGGTAGATTAAGCCCTATTTCAGGAATTCTATGTAATCCTCTTCTCCAGTTGATTATTTCATTTTCTATTTTCTTTACTTCATCTATTATATTCAACATTTACATCTCCCTTTTCTGACATAATGACATAAGGAGACGGTTCTCCTGTGTGTCTATCGTTAAAGCAGTAGGGACTGTCCCTTCTACTTTGACGAGAATATATTAATACTCTCATTATATATTTTTTCTATTAAAAAAACTAGGTGAATTCA
>CAZIII010000066.1:0-9755 GCA_964539425.1 uncultured Tissierellaceae bacterium
GCCTTCATAAAACTTAGCCTTAAATCAATAGTTGTTCCTTGCAACGCAGATGCAGCTTCTTTTGCTACTTTTACTAAGTTGCACTCAGTGGAATCATTGGTAAAAGCATAAATACAATTAAATTTATCGAATATCCTAATTCCTACACCGTAATCCCTACCTGAAACAATATTTTCTATCTGTCCTCCCACCAACTTTATGTTGGAATTGTACTTATCCTCCACAAAAACCTCTGCAAAGTCACCACCTTTTGATAAGGCAGCACAAAGAACATTTTCTATCACCTTTTTATCTAGCAACTAAATCCCTCCCTTTATTGGATATATTTACATTATACATTATTATTTCGTAACTTGAAATATAATTAAAAATAAACAGCAGAATCTCTCTGCTGTTTATTAGAAAATATCGCCTACTAAGAATAATAGTATAATTATCCAAATTATATTGTCTCCTCCAAATATTCCACCATCATGTCTATCTCTACCTCCGAAGATATCCCCCCCACCTAGTAATAAAAATATAAGGATAATAATTAAAATCATATTATTATCATCGCCACCAAACAAATTATTTAACATGTAAAAACCTCCTTGCATTAGATTAATATATCTTATTCTAATGTGGAGGTTTTGGTTACATAAGCTTTGCTTCTCTTCTAAGCTCTACAATGGATTTAGTAGATATATTTTCTTCAGGAATATCCAGTAGCTTAATCATTTCTTCAAGTTCATCTTCATCATTAACTTCAATCTCCATATATGGGTAAGGATAAGTATTTTTATCCCATATATCTAAATCAAACCTTACATTTCCTAATGTATAAGAAGTTCTTTCTTTAAACCCCTCTTGTATTACAATATATCCTAAATCTTCTAGAATAGATAACATGCCTTTTTTATCTGAAATATCCACATTTGTTTCAATGTTTTCTCTTAAACCTTCTCTATTTATGTTCTTCTTCATAGTTAATGTATACTTAATGTCATTCTTTAAGTAGGATTTAGTCTCTCTTATTCTCAGATAACTATCTAAATTATTTTCTATAAAACTATTTTCAGAATCAATTAATGTATTTACTTGCTTCTCTTTACTAATTAATGTAGCACCTAAAGCTATTAATTTTGATTCCATATCATCTAAATCTACATTCAAAATCTTTACTTCAAGTTCTCTCATTTTCGTCTCCTCCATTATCCATTATAAGCAGCTTCATCAACTATAATAGTTACATCTGGATGTAGAAGTAAAAAAGATACTGGTAGCTGTGTAGTTACCTTATTTTCATTAAGCAATCTTTTAATTACCGGAGCTTTATTCTTTCCACTTGCTAAAAGAACAATTTTTTTTGCTTTTAGAATACTCCCCATACCCATTGTAATAGCAGTCTTAGGCACTTCATTCATGGAATAAAAGAATCTTGAGTTTACTTCTATGGTGTTTTCTGTTAGTTTCGCAATATTAGTACCTGGTGACAAATCCTCCGCAGGCTCATTAAAGGCAATATGCCCATTCTCACCTATTCCCAAAACTTGAATATCTATTCCACCAGCTTCTAATATCATTTGATCATATCTTTTACAATATTCCTCCATGTTTCCAGCTTTCCCATCTGGTACATGAGTATTGCTTTTCACTATATTTATATATTTGAAAAATTCATCATTCATGAAATAGCCGTAGCTACTTGGGTGATCTTGAGATAATCCCACATATTCATCTAAATTAAAGGTCTTAACATTAGAAAAATCTAGTCCTTCTTGATGAGCCTTAATCATTTCTTTATACAATCCAATAGGTGTGCTCCCAGTGGCTAAACCCAATACAATATCTGGTTTCTTGGATATAGCCTCTATAAATATCTCCCCTGCCGCCCTACTCATTTCTTCGTAATCTTTCTTTATTAATACCTTCATCTCTTCACTCCCTATAATATTTTTTTTGGAATAAAATCAATAAAATCACTTGAAATACAGTGGAATTCAATTCCTTCAATCAATCCTTCAACTGCATATTTATGTCCTTCAGAGTGTAAATGCCCATATAGACAAACATTTACATTATATTCTTTCATTATATTTACAAATTCATTTGGAGTAAAATCAATATTAAATGGTGGGTAATGTAACATTACAATTATCTTGTTTACTTTATCATTTATGGACTCTAAAGATAATTTCAGTCTATTGATTTCTCTAATGAATATCTTATGATCCTGGGCATTGGAGTCATCACAGTCAATTGATGACCATCCCCTAGTCCCTACTATTGCAATATCATTATATATAAAACAATTGTTTTGTATAAATTCTATTGTTTTCAATCCAAGATCATTAATTTTTTTCAAACTATTCCACCAATAATCATGATTTCCCTTAATCATAATCTTTTTCCCTGGTAACTTTTCTATTTTTAATAAATCTTCATAAGCATCTTCTAACCTCAAAGCCCAAGATATATCTCCAGCTATTAGTACTAAGTCATCATACCCTACAATAGATTTCCAATTATTTATTATATTCTCCTCATGAGCTAACCATTTATCACCAAAGATATCCATAGGTTTTTCTCCAGTATTATCAAAATGCAAATCTCCAATAGCGAATATCAAAGTATCACCTCAGTTAATCTTGTTGATGAACGTTAAGACAAAATCTAGTGTTTTCAACATATTTTTAGTTAATGTACTACTTTAAGTTAAGTCTATATAATTGAACTCCATACCTAAATCATCTAATAGTTTTCTCTCACGATTGTGGCAAGAGAATAAAATAATCTGCCTTTCATTTCCAATGGTATGTAAAAATTTCATTATATTTTTTAGCCTTACATCATCATATTGAATAAAACAATCATCTAATATCAATGGCAAATTATTTTCCACCATAGAATTTATTATACCAAATCTTAGGGAAAAGTATAGTTGGTCTATTGTCCCACCACTTAAAGAATTTAGTGGGATTATTTCTTTTGTAACAGGATTTTCAACACTAATACCTAATGATTCACTAATCTTAACATTAGTATATTTCCCATTAGTTATCTGCTGAATAATAGTGCTTACCTTTCTATTTATATCTGGAGCAAACTGACTATGGATATCCTTGGATAATTCTTCTATAGTCTGTGCAGCAATATCAAGAGCACTATATTTATTCTCCAAATCTTCTTTATAAGCAACTTTTCTATCTAGCTCTTCTTCTATTGCAGCCAATCGTTCTATACTCTTGCTTAGAATATTAAGGTTTTCTTCTATCCCTTTTAATGAAATTTTCAAATCTGTAATATTTTCATTTACTCTCTCTATTTTATATTTAGCTTGGTTTTTGTCCATAATTTCAGATAAATTTACTCCCTCAAAATTAAATTCACCTAGTTCAGCCCTTAGTTCCTCTATTGTGACCCCACCTAATATGGACCTAAGAATTTCTTCTTTGCTTTCTAATTCTCCAATATATTTTTCTCTCAAAGTTCTCTTATCTAAAGCATGGCTAAATTCATTAATATCCTCTACTTTGTTTTCCTTAAATATATGGTCTAATATGGATAAATTTTCTTCTTTAATTATTTCATTACTGGCAATCTTTTCATTTATAGATTTTTTCTTAAGCATTAAGGAATTATATAATTCTCTGTTGTTTTTTCTTCCCAAAGCATCAAGTTGTATATTCTCTAATAGTCTTTTGAATTCAATCTTGCTTTGAACCTTGTTTTTGCTCAATAAAGATTCTAGAAGTTTTTCAATACTATCAATCTTATTTAACCTTTCTGTTTCCTTTATCTGAATATTATTGATTTGCCTATTTATATTCTCAATATTTGATTTAACTGCTTTTGTCATATAACTAGAATATCCAAATATAATCATAAATGCAAGATTTATCCCAAATAGAAGATAATATTTTGATACTATTCCTATAGCTGCTACTATAATAAATGATATGACTAAAATACATTGAAAAAGTTTATGCTTAGATACCCTGCTTTTATAATCCTTATAATCTCTTTTTAAAAATTCTAATTTACTATCTTCTTTATTATATGAAATAGAATTCTTTTCCTCTTCTAATTCCTCATATTTGCTATAATCATTGCTGATTTCTTTGACCCCATCATCTTGCCAATTTTCATCAACTGTTAAATCTCTGGATTTTAAGTCCTTTTCCACATTATATAATTCAGATTTAAGCTCAGCTATGTCTCTCTCAATAAAATCAATAGAATTACTTAGTTTAATTGTTTCCTTATATTTCTCCATAGATACATTTGAATATATTGAGAGTTTTTCCACTTTAGACTCTAAATTACCTATCTCATCAGTTAGTATTCTTGCTTCTTCTAGTTTTTTTGCTTTTTCTAGAATCTCAGCTTTCTGAAGTTCTCCTTTTAGTCTAAGTAGATTTTCATTCTCCAATGAAAGATCAATCTTTAAACTAGTCTCTTTTTCTAAATAATCTTCATAGCTATCTTTTTCTGATAGTATCTTATTTCTCTCTTCTTGTAGTCTTTGTATTTCCTTTAGATTTCTTGCATAGGGCTTTGTGGGAGCTTTATCAGTACCTATTTCTCCCATTTTTACTTTTATATGAGATATAGCCTTATCTATAGAGATACTATCATCTAAAGTTGTGGCTACATTGACTAGTTTTTCTGTAACTTCATTGGCTAGTTTATCATCTGTCCTAGTGCCTAGCTGTTTGATAGAAATTGTATTAGAAAATATTCTAGAATTAAAGCCAAAAAAATGAATTCCCGGCTGCAATACCCTTCCAGAACCAGTATCAATATTCCTTGTTATATCCCTAGCTGTATTCTCGTCTAAAATCTTTGTATTCTCATCGCCTTTAGAAAAAGTCCTTTCAATCCTATAAGTCTTTCCATTGTATTCAAATCTGATAACGCCTGCATATTTACTTTGATCCCAAGGATTGTATTTATCGTATTCCTCAGAATAAATAGTTGATTTAACATTTGGCTTTAGAAAACCATAGAACATACCATCAATAAAGCTATGTAAAGTAGATTTCCCTGATTCATTCTCTCCATAGATAAGGTTGATTCCATCTTTGAATTGAATATTTTTATTCTTGAATTTTCCAAAGCCTATTAAATTAAGTTCTTTAAGAATCATTCTTATTCTCTCCCCTTTAACAGTGCTTCAAGTCCAAAATATAAAGCATCCTTAATAGTAGGATTATCCAATCCCTTTCCCTTCATGGAACCTATAAATTGTCCAATTATATTATCCTTATTATCTTCTTCTAATTGTTCTAAATCATAGTCCCAAATAGTATTATCTACTAGCTCTATATGATAAAATTCACTTTCTATATCCTTATGTAAATCTTCTACTATAATATTTCTTTGAATAAAACCTTTTAGATTTATTCTATAAAAATCCATATTCATGTTTCCTATATTAATATCTTTTAGCTTTTGGATTATATCCATATATCCCATGGTTTCATTTATTTCTACTTCTGTTTCAATAAACTTCCTCTTACTAAAAGGAATTAATTCAAATTCAAGCTTTTTATTATCTATACTTCCTTTAATAATGCCTCTCTCACCTATTTCTCCAAAGTCTAAGGGCTCAGGACAGCCACAATAAGCAATTCTATCTGTTATAATTTGGGGCTTATGGATATGGCCTAAAGCTATATAATCCATATTTAGGCTATTTAAGTCTTGAATGTTTAGGGGAAGATAGGAAGAATTATTACTTACATCTCCATGGATTACCATAATATTGTTTTTGGTATTATCCACCCTATTAGCTAATCCTTCAAGCAAATTATTATCACGGATTTCAATAGTATCCCAACTATATCCATATACTATAGTATTTAAATCTATAAATTCTTTATGTTGAATTCCATCTTCATTAAATATAGTCACATTATTAGTCCATTCAATCCTATTATATAATGACTTCTTTCCCTTAAAATCATGATTACCAGCAGCTATGATAATATTAACATCCTTTGAATTTTTAAATATATCTCTTATTCTTGTTATATCTCCAATAGTAAAATAAGCTTCTTCAAATAAATCACCAGCAATAAATAGAAAATCTACCTGCTTATCCTTAGCATAGTCCACTATTCTCTCAAAGGTAGACCACAGTTCTCTTCTTCTTTCAAAGGCTTTATTCCCTTGAAAAGAAACATTGTTAAATTTTAAACCAAGATGCAAATCTCCTGTATGAATAAATTTAATCAAAATTATCCTCCTCCTGATAATACTAATAAAATTATATCATAGAATTAAGTTAAAACCTTTAACAAATTGAAAAAACAACCAATCTAGTAATGATTGGTTGTTTTTTCAATAATTTATAGGGAATATTTCTATTTCACTCATTATTCTTTTTATATCACTCATCTCAATATTCATTATATGGGATTCCAAGTATGGAGCAATATTAAATGCTTGTCCTAGTCTTAGGGTCATCTCCATATCATAATTTCTATTGATACCTAGAGCAAATCCTGCTGCCATCCCACTATTTTTAACCACATTATTTGTAATACTTAAGTATGGAATTTCTATTCTGTAACCCTTTTCTTGACCTAGTACAATGCTTCCCCTCTTCTCAAGATCAACAATTACATATTGGATTCCCTTATCGAGCATGTATCTACCAGCCTTAATGATTTCATTCTCAAAGCTAAGACTTAATTTCATCAAGTCTTCAAGGTCTTTTTGCTTTAAAATTACCATATAAGGGGAGGCATCAACACCATATGCTAAATTGTCACCTTCTACATCTAATATAAATTTCTTATTATTTTTATTCGATAAAGAAACAAAGTCAAAATATATATCCTTTGGAACCCCTAATGGTACTGACCCTACTCCACATACTATATTGGCATCTTCAAGTAGTCTACTGTAGAGTTCATAAAACTTTACTATTTCATCACGGCTAACCCTAGGTCCTTCTTCTGATAATGTAGTTAGATTATCTTCTTGATCTAATAACTTAATATTAGCTCTAGTTTCATCTTTAATAGGTACAAAATCATGCATAATTCCCATTTCTGATAGGTTTCTGTGATAATATTCACCATTGATCCCCCCAAGGAACCCAGTTATAAAAGAGTCCTCATTAAATGTATCTAGTAAAACAGAAGAAATTATCCCATTTCCTCCTGGACTGTAGACTGAAGATTTAACCTTTGTATCTTTCCCAAGACAAATCTTATCTAAAGTATAATTTCTATCAATAGCTGGATTCAAATCAATAGTTAATATCATAATCTCCACCCCTTTTAACAATTCACAGTTTATAATTAAAATAATAAAAGAATTAATTATGTATGCTGGTTTACGAACCAGCCCTTACCCTCAGAATATCTACAATGATTTTTTAAAGATACTTAATATATCTTCATAATTTAATGCTTTAAAATTACCTACTGGACCTTCCATGTACTCTATTACATCTGCTGCCATGGTCTCAAGTTTTTCTTCTCCAATACCAACTTCTTTAAGAGTCATTGGAATACCTAGGGATTTTAAGAAATCACTAGTTTTTTCAATAGCAAGTTTAGCAATGTCCATATCATCAAGACTAGGGTCTAAATCCCATACATTGACACCATATTCCACAAATTTCCATAGATTGTTTTCATCTAATACATGTTCCATCCAGTGAGGAGTTAATATAGCTAGACCTATTCCATGGGTAATATCATAATATGCAGAAAGCTCATGCTCTAATGGATGCACTGTCCAGTTTGAGTCTTTTCCATATCCTAATAGTCCATTAAGGCCTAAAGAAGATGCCCACATTATATTTGCTCTTGCCTCGTAATTTTCAGGATTGTTTATAGCAATAGGACCATATTTTATGCAAGTCTTCAAAATTCCTTCTGCTAATCTATCTTGTAAATATGCACCCTTTACATTACTGAAATATTCTTCAAAGGTGTGACTCATAATATCTGCTACGCCTGAAGCAGTTTGATATTTTGGCAATGTATATGTGTAAGTTGGATCTAGTATTGAAAACTTAGGGAAAAATCCAGGATGTCCCATACCATACTTTTGATTAGTTTTCATATTAGATATAACAGCACCTGCATTCATCTCTGAACCTGTGGCTGCAATAGTTAATATAGTTCCAATAGGTAATGTATTAGTTATCTTAGATTTACCAATAACTAAATCCCAAGGATCTCCTTCATAGTAATAGGCTGCAGATATTGCTTTAGAACAATCTATTGTACTTCCCCCACCTACTGCTAGAATGAAATCAATATTATTTTCTCTACATATTCTAACACCTTCGACTACAGATTCAACCTTTGGATTAGGTTCAATTCCTGATAGTTCAAAATAAGTTATATCATTTTCCTTTAATATTTGAACTACTTTGTCGTAGATTCCAGTTTTTTTAATACTTCCACCACCATAAGTCAGTAGTACTCTAGATCCATATTTTTTTATTTGTTTTGCTAAAAAACTTATTTTGTCTTCCCCAAAGAAAACCTTTGTTGGAATATTATAATTAAAATTAAGCATTTTATCATCTCCCTTCTCTCTTTCATTATTAATACCCAAATATAACTATTTTAATTTATAATATAACTTTCCATCTCTCAAACTTTTTTCAAGTTTCCCGATGCAATATAGATGTTCTAGATGCGACATAGCCTCACCTGCTGCAAACCATTTTTGGGATGTAGGGAAATCTCCCCAATCATTGGCTCTTATACTCCATTTCATTTTTGCTGCTACATCTCTTACTGTAGACTCTCCCATTTTTAATATCTCTATTATTTCATTAAGTCTTTCCTTATGATGGAATATTAATTCATTAATCCGCCTATTGTGATCCTTAATTATATTTCTATGGGCAGAAAATAAATAATCTATGTCATATGCATATATCTTGGCTAAACTATTAAAATATGTAGCTAAAATATTTTCCTCAAAACCCCAGAAGGCAATATTAGGCGTAATTCTATCTAATATATGATCCCCACCAAAGAAAATCTTGTGGCTTCTTTCATACAATCCAACATGTCCAGGAGTGTGTCCTGGAATATCAATTACTTCAAAGAAATATCTACCAATTTGTATACTCTTTCCTTCCTTTAAATAGGTGAAATCTATTGGTTCCTTTGGACAATATTTATATCCTGGATGATCGGCAAATGTAACCTTATCTCTCTCCAAATCAAATAATATCTTATACCCTTCAAAATTCTCCCAATACTCTATCCCAGACATTTCATTGATCATTCTTCCGTCTTTTTCACTTGCATATATATTAACTCCCGCTTCCATAAATATAGATGCCATGCCAGAATGATCTGAATGTAAATGAGTAATAAACAATTCTGTATCTTTTATATCAATACCTAATTCCTCCAAACCCCCAAAAAGAGCATCTACACTTTCTTTCCTATTAAATCCTGTATCTATTATCAAAGACTTCTCTTTACCTTTTATTACATAAGAATTTATAGCTTTTAAAGGATTCTCTGGCAATACTACTTCAATCATATATATATCTTCATATACCTTAGTTATCAAATTATCCACCTCATTTTTATATCTTAACTATATGATATTTATTAATCCAAGTATTGTCAAATTAATTAAAATAGGGACATTGATATGTCCCTAGGATTACTATTAATACTTAATTATTTTTATATCTTTCAATATACCTTAGCACTACCTAATAATCTTTCATAGTCTGTACAATTTTCTTGGAGATCTTGATGTTTTCCATCTCCAAC
>CAZIII010000067.1:0-9730 GCA_964539425.1 uncultured Tissierellaceae bacterium
TAACAAAGAACAATTAACAAAGAACAATTAACAAAGAACAATTAACAAAGAACAAAGAGCAATTAAAACCAAGATTCTTCGATTAACTTAGAATGACAAATACTTTTGTCGCCATGGGTTGAATGAAGAGTCTTTTTTTATGTAAATTTTTAATCGTTAACTGTTAATTGTTAATTATATAATATGCCAATAATTAAAGCATAAAGCTTTAGTTATTGGCATATTATATTTTATACTAATGCGAAAAGGGGGATATGATGAAAAAACTAGGGATTTACATATCGATGGTCTTGATAATAACTATATTGCTACCTACAGTTATTGTTAAGACTTTTAATTTTGTACCTAAGGTAAATACAGTCCAAGGAGAATCATTGGAAGAAAATACAAATCCTATAGTAGAAGTCAAAGAAAGTCCTATTGAAATTAGCTATAAATATGATGAAATAAAGTTTTATAATTCAAAAACTAAGACTGTTGAAGAGATGAATATAGAAGATTATGTAAAGGGAGTAGTAGCTGCAGAAATGCCTGCAGCATTCCATATAGAAGCTCTGAAGGCACAGGCAGTAGCTGCCAGGACCTATGCTATTTCTAGGACTATACAATATAAGGATGGGCATCCGGACCATAGATTGGCTCCAATATGTAGTGGTATACATTGCCAAGCATATTTGTCCTTTTCACAGTTAGGAGAGATAAATGGAGAGTCTTGGATAGAAAATTATTGGCCTAAAATTGAGGAAGCAGTAGACCTTACTAAGGGACTTGGAATATTTTATAATGGAGAAATTATCGAACCCCTTTATCATTCCACATCTGGAGGGAGAACTGAAAATGTAAAGGATGTTTTTGCAACTGAATTGCCATATCTAAAATCAGTGACAAGTCCCTATGAAGAAGAAGCTCCAAAATTTAAGAATACTATTACATTAACAACAAGTGAATTCATTGAAAAGATAAAATCAAAATATCCAAAGGTAAATATAAATAAAAATAATCTTGCAGAAAAAATCAAATTAATTGATAAAACAATAAGTGGGAGAGTAAAAAAAATTGCATTAGATGGAATTATACTTGAGGGTAGAGATTTAAGGGATTTATTTGCCTTAAATTCAACTAATTTTATTATATCTATGGATAAAAAGTTAAATATAATAGAGATCGAGACATATGGCTATGGCCATGGAGTAGGTATGAGCCAATGGGGAGCAAATGGAATGGGTAAGCATGGGAGTGGTTTTGAAGAAATATTAAAACATTATTATACTGGAGTGGAGATTAAGGCGATTGACCAGTAACAGAGAAAAAACAGAAAATGATTGAAATATAGCTTAAATATTTCTATCATTTTTTCTTTTTTATTAATATTCCTTGTATGTTTTTTCATCAACTGGAAATACTAGTTAATGGAGGTGGGGATATGAAAAAAAAGTTAATTGAATTAGTGAAAACAGAAGGATTCATTCTACTCTTATTTGTATGCGTATGTGTAGTTGCGGGGGGGACCCTTTTTATATCCATGAGAAATTTAAACACTACAAAGGCAAATCTGGGAAGTGATGATTTCACCATTGTAGGTGATGATCCAGGAAAGACTACTTCATACAATGAGGACTTGGAATTGTC
Organism: uncultured Tissierellaceae bacterium; assembly: GCA_964539425.1. Classification (GTDB taxonomy): domain Bacteria; phylum Bacillota; class Clostridia; order Tissierellales; family Tissierellaceae; genus JAVKTS01. Next base: position 1,630 of record CAZIII010000067.1, read on the forward strand.
CATGCTTAATGAGAGAGAATTAAGAGCTATTGATTCAGATGAAGAGTCTGAGGAGCTATTGGTGGAAGATCCTGAGGAAGCAATGGAAGTACTATTTGCTGAGGAAGATTATGTAGAAGATAGTGTGGAGGATCTTGAATTTGAAGAAGAGGAAGATGTTGATGAGGTCGAAGATTCGGATTTGGTAGTGAATGAAGATGTATCAATTATTCTTCCCCTTGATGGAAAGATAATCACAGAATATACAAGTGATTCCTTAGTTTATTCAGAAACTCTTGAATCATGGACAGGTCATGGTGCAATTGATATTGCTGGCAAAGAAGGAGATATAGTTAAGGCAGCTGCAGATGGAACTGTAAAGGAAGTATATGAAGATCAATTGTGGGGAATAGTCATAGTAATAGACCATAATGAGGGGCTGGAAACAAGATATTCAAGTCTAGCTACTAAAGAGATGGTAACTGTGGGAACGAAGGTAGAGAAAGGTGATCATATTTCAAAAGTAGGCAAAACTGGAAAGATTGAGATGTTAATGGATCCTCATCTGCATTTTGAAGTAATAAAAAATGGGAAAATAGTAGACCCTCGTTCTATTATGGACTAAAAAAGCATAAGTATTTATTAATAATACCCAAAATCTTAAGGGGGGTTAATCAATTGAAGGATTATATAGAAGAAAGAGCCTTAGAAATTGCAAAATACATAGTAAGTGAAAAAGCTACCGTCAGGCAAGCAGCCAGAGTTTTTGGTGTTAGCAAAAGCACTGTCCATAAGGATGTGACAGAGAGACTACCAAGGATAAACCCTCTTGTTGCAACAATGGTAAAGAGTATTTTGGAAACTAATAAGGCGGAGAGACATATTAGAGGTGGAAAGGCAACAAAGATGAAATATAGTGCGGCTAATGAGTAGGAAAGTCCCAAATTTGGGGCTTTTTAATTTTTTTGTCAAATTTTACAAAATATTTTGCAAAAAAAGAAGGACTTTTGAGATTTATGTAGAATATAGTATAAGATAAGGACAATTAGGGGGGACTTTCGATGTGTGGATTAAGAGCGGATATAGGCATAGACCTAGGTACTGCCAGTGTTTTAGTCTATGTAAAAGGAAAAGGAATAGTACTAAAGGAGCCATCTGTTGTTGCAATTGACCAAAATACTAATAAATTTTTAGCAGTGGGAGAAGAAGCAAGAAAGATGTTAGGCCGTACTCCGGGAAATATTATAGCAATTAGGCCATTAAGAGATGGAGTTATATCTGATTATGATATAACAGAAAGGATGCTAAAATATTTTATACAGAAAGCCGTTGGAAGATATTTATTTAAACCAAGAGTAATTGTATGTGTACCCAGTGGAATAACAGAAGTGGAAAAGAGAGCAGTTATAGAGGCTACTAATCAAGCAGGAGCAATGAAAACATTCTTGATAGAAGAGCCTATTGCTGCTGCCATTGGAGCAGGTATTGATATTACAGAAGCAAATGGAAATATGATAGTAGATATTGGTGGTGGAACTACAGATGTGGCAGTAATTTCATTAGGGGGCATAGTAGTAAGCCGTTCTATAAAAATAGCTGGAGATGAATGTGACGAATCCATAACTAAATTTATTAGGAAAAAATATAATATGATGATTGGAGAAAGATCTGCTGAAGAATTAAAACTCAGCATTGGTTCTGCATATAGAAGAGAGACAGAAGAATTTAAAGAGATTAGAGGGAGAAATTTACTTACAGGACTACCTATTACTGTAAATATATCTTCCACAGATATGCTCGAAGCCCTTAGAGACCCCGTTCAAGAGATCGTTGATACAGTCCATGCAGTTCTAGAGAGAACTCCACCTGAATTAGCTGCTGATATTAGCAATAAGGGAATTATTTTGACTGGAGGAGGAGCACTTCTATATGGTTTGGACAAGCTAATCGCTGATAGGACTGGGATTCAGGCATTGGTAGCAAATGAGCCTGTATCTTGCGTTGCTAGGGGAACTGGAAAAGCTTTGGAGTGGGTTCAATTTCTTCAGAGTAATATAGTAGAAGATAATAGTACTAAAAAATATAGGGACTAAAGTAGTAGATAAAGTTTTTGACGAAATTGCCGATAATAATATAGATATAAAAATTAGGATGTGATAATTATGAATAGAGGACTATATATTGGTGCAACTTCTCTAGTTGCTAATCAAAGAAGGCTAGATGTTCTAACGAATAATTTGGCAAATATAAATACTTCTGGATATAAGAAGGATATTTCTCTTACAGAATCCTTTCCAGAAAAATTATTGGCAAAAATGAGTAGGATTCCAGAATTTAATAATATTCCAACTGGAAGAGATATTAGCTATGAAAACAATGGGGAAGTTCATACTGCCCGTACTGAGGAAGGCTTCTTTGTTGTAAATACCTCAAGGGGTAAATCCTATGTAAAAGAAATTCAATTTGTTGTAGACGAAGAAGGATATCTAAAGACTTCTTACAAGAATTTAGATGATGAATATAAAACTGATTATGAGAATTTTATAGTTGATAATAATGGAAATCCATTACAAGAAGCAGGAGATATGGAAAATCTTCTCCAAGGGGCTGTTTATAATCCACCAGCATATGTAATTGGTACTATGAGTGGAGGAGTTAGATTCCAAAAGTTAGTTACTGATTTTACAAATGGTAGTTTTATGGATACTGGTGGAAGATTGGACTTAGCCATAAAAGGAAGTGGATTTTTCAAAGTTGAAGGTGAAGATGGAGAAAATTTATATACAAGAAACGGATCCTTTTCCATAAGCAATGGGTTTTTGTCTGATTTAGATGGTAAAAGGATATTAGGGCAAAATGGACCAATTCCTTTAAATGGAGGGAATGTGGACATTTTAAGTAACGGTAATGTTTTAGTTGATGATGTTTTAATAGATACTTTAGATGTAGTAGATATTGACAATAAAGAGTTTCTTAGAAAAAGAGGAGACAATCTTTTCTATGTAGCTGAAAATGCCGTAGTGGGAGAAACACCATTTAACGGTGAAGTATTACAAGGTTATTTAGAAGGTTCAAATATGAATCCAATATCTGGAATGGTTGAAATGATTACTCTACTAAGAGAATTTGAATCAAACCAAAAGGTAGTTAGGATGCAAGATGAAATGTTAGAAAAAGCAGCTAATGAAATAGGAAGAGTATAGGAGGAATATTATGAGGTCACTATGGACTGCAGCTACAGGTATGAAAGCTCAACAATTTAATATAGACACAATATCAAATAACTTAGCTAATGTAAATACTACTAGTTACAAGGTACAAAGAGCAGAATTCAAGGATTTGTTTTATGCAAATTTGAAGAGAGCTAATATTAATGATGATCAAGGAAGACCAGTTAATCTTGAAGTTGGACATGGTGTTATGCCAGTGGCTACTAAGAGGGATTTTAGGACAGGTAGCTTTATGGAAACACAGGGAGATTTTGATTTTGCTTTAAATGGAGCGGGATTTTTCGCTGTGGAATTACCAAATGGAGATATAAGGTATACTAGAGATGGAAGCTTTAAATTAAGTATAGATGGAGATGAGGCTACTTTAGTTACTTCAGAAGGATATTTTGTACTTAGTGAAGATGATGATTTGATAGTTATAGAAGAAGGAATAACTGATGTTTCAGTTGATGAGTTAGGATATATCTTTGGTAAGGATGAAGATGGTGAATCAGTTGAAGTTGGAAGATTTATGCTTGTAAACTTCTTAAATCCAGAGGGACTTCAATCTGAAGGACAAAACCTATATAGTGCAACAAATGCATCAGGAGAAGAAATTCTTTTAGAGGCTGAGGAAATGAGTACTACAGTAGTTCAAGGATATTTGGAAGCTTCAAATGTTCAAGTAGTTGATGAAATGGTAAAGATGATCACAGCTCAAAGAGCATATGAAATCAATTCAAAGGCCATTACAACTTCTGATGAAATGATGCAAATGGCAAATAACTTGAAGAGATAATGGGGTGTATTAAATGGAAATAACACCAAATGGTAATCTTATAAATAACAAGGATTATTCCGTAATGCAGAAAAAGATGGAAAACCTAAGCAAGAGTCCTGATGATCAAAAGCTTATGGATGCTTGTAAGGAATTCGAAAGCATATTCACATATATGATGCTAAAAGAAATGAAAAAGACTGTACCAGAAGATGGGATAATAGAAAAATCTCAAGGAACTCGTATGTTTGAAGAGATGTATCTAGAAGAACTGTCCAAGGATATGGCCAATGGAAATAATGGCATTGGAATGGCAAAGATTTTATACAATCAATTTAAAAAAGGAAATATTAACTTATAAAAAAAGATTTAGGGGATTAACCCCTAAATCTTATTTTTTTCCCACTGTTACACTTGGTTTATCAAATAATGAATTTATTTGATAAGTTATATCAGAACCATTTACCACAAATTCAACTATGGATAGATCGTAGATATCTTCTGGTTTTGTTAATGTTTTTGTATTTATCCCAATATATCTTATATCATCTTTTAAAGTTGAAGTATTGGAATTCCCTCCATGGACTACAAATACATTCTTACCATTATCTCTAGCTTCCATCAGATACTTATGGAATAAATTAGCTTCTAAAGCATCTGTAAAGCCATTTGAGCCAAATACTGGTGATGACAATAGCAATACTATGTTATTTTCTGTAATGGTTGCTAAGTCATTTATAAGGCTATTCCATTGGTCTGGATTTGTTGCCCTAATTCCATTTTTTTGTGTATTTACATGTAGGAAGGATATATCCTGATGGCTATTTATATTGTAATTACCAGAAGCGTTTATTAAAGTGGTATTCTTTAAGTCTTCTTTAAATTTATCAGAAACTCCATTTAATAAAACTCCCACATTATTTTTGTTAATTCTAGATTTAACTTTAGAACTAGCATCATAATTTACTAATTCATCTAAGCCAACTGGTTCAGCTGCAATAGCGATTGTAAAGCCTTCTTTTGCTACTTCAGATTTAACATTTTTACTATCCTTTAAAGCACTAGGAGTAGGTATTACCATATTTCCCAATGCAGGTGTGTATAGAGCATTTAATCCATCGAATAACAATTCACCACTTTGCTTCTTTAGACTATCTGTCTCAGCCACATAAATCTTTTCTATAGAGATAGGATAGCTTACATTTGTAGGTATGTTGGCAGTTGTATATTTCCATCCAGTCCAGTCTATAGTCTTAGCAAAGTCTATATAATGGCTATTACCCTTATTGTCCTTGATAATTCCTCTTAGCCAGCCACTACTATTATCTCCACTAACCCATAATCCAAGCCTTTTAGGATTGCCATCAATTTTTACCCCTAGCTTTCCATCTGTCATTAAATTTACATATGCAGCTCTGGTTTTCTCACCATTGGAGAAATCATATTTAAGAGATACAGAAGATTTTCCTTCTTTTGCATCATTATTAAGACCTATTTCTCCTAAAACAGTATTAGGATATGAAGAGAATTTTAGGTTATCTATATTTTCAAATCCTGTAACTAATTTACCCTCACTGCCCACATATACATTAATATTTCTTAGACCTTCACCAATCTTTCCAGTTAATATTCCAGCCATTGGTGCTTTTTCACTATAGAATACATTATCAATTACATATCCGATTTCATTTATAGTAGTAAATTTAATATCTTCAGGATATATCTTAGCTTCAAAGCCATTTGCATCCTTTCCAGTGAATATTGGTAAGGTTTTCTCGCTATTGATATCAATGGTGAAACTAGATAGGCTAGTATTTATGTCCTTTACTGTACCAAGTACATTAAGATCTATAGAAGATACTATATCTTCAGATTCAACAGTGATCTTAGCCTGTCCAGTGGATTCAGCTTTAAAGACATTATCCACCACATTACCCTCAACACCTTCTATGGTAAATTCAAGTTTAGCTTCATCTAGAATAACAGGGTTGTGATATTCATCATAACCTTTTACAATTAGCTTTCTAGTGGTATTTGCAAACATATTAGTATCGTCTGTTGTTATCTTAATATAGGATAATTCACCTTCTGGAGCGTTGGAGAATACTCCTACAGCATTAATAACCTGCCTTTCTGAACCTTCGGAAGGTTTGTTGACTACAGTTGCCTTTTTCTCATCCTTTGCTTTAATAGCCATGGTAGTAGATCCACCACCATCTAAATTAAGAGCATTATAAGCACCTAAATCCCTCATTATAGCCCCAAACATCTCTTGGCCAACCCCTTTAAAGGATGAGTCTCTACCATCTATTGTAACTAATATAATCTCAGTTCCTTCTTTACTAATTCCAATTCCTGACCTTGGATGGTCACCAGGAGATGAAGTATCGGGATTTCTCAGTTCACCATTTTCTAGAACGTAACTTCCTCCACCCATGGAAAATTTAATATCATTAATATCAGGAGCAGAGTTCACCTTCAACTCCATATTGTCCCCTAGGGATAAGCCTAAAAGCTCTTGAGCCCTTGGTCCCCTTACAAGTAGAACGTATCCATTTTCAGGGATAGCTACTGCTTCCATACCCTGTCTAATCTCTACTACTACATCATTGTCTACAACTACTTCTACTGCATCATTATGATATTTAGTACCTATGGAAGTAGGTCCCCAATTTTTATTCAATAAGGTTACAGTTTGAAATTCTGTAAAGATCACATTGTTTACTACATTTACTCTAATGTTTTTTCCAGTATTCATATTAACTGCATCAATAGTAGTGTTAAAATAATCTATTTTCCCTTGGTTTAACACATCAATAAAAAAGCTAGGTAAGGGATTGTTTTCCCTAGAAAGACTTAATATCTCTCCATCATTAATTAATGGACTTAGAGCCCAAGCTAGTGGAGTAGGACTAAAGAAATCTCCATTTATTCCAGCAATAGCATTATGTTTTTCCACTAATGAACTAACCTTATCTCTTTTAATGATACTTTCAGGATTGATAAGTCCTTTAATATCTGTATATGGATCTAATAAATTTATCCTGAGGACATTTATGTTCCACCATCCTGCAGTTGTAAATTTCATTATTTTTTCATGTACTACCCCTGATGAAATATTATTCTTTTCCACAGTTTCATATATGGAATAGGGTATATTCACAGTTATCTTACTTGCCAGTACACCTGTAGAAGATGTAAAGATAGTGGCAGCTGCCATAAAACACACAAAAACTTTTTTAATATTCTTTCTCATAATCTCACCTCGTTGTATTTTCCAGTTATATTCCGTCGAATGCTACAGTATGAAATTCACCCCCTACCCCTATAAATTTTACCAATTTAATTATATAATGTTAATGTATCAATTGGGTTACAAAGATATTACAAGTTAAGGACAAAGGGGAGTCGTATTATAAGGGCGGTTGATGCCGTAACAAAAAATAAAAAAAGGACTAAATTTTCATTTAGTCCTTTTTGTCGATTTAATGGTCGGGGTGAGAGGATTTGAACCCCCGGCCCCATGGTCCCAAACCACGTGCGCTACCAAACTGCGCTACACCCCGTCGCTAACCCGACTTCTATATTATAAGCCCTGGGGAGGATAAATGCAATAGTGCAAAAACAACCTCAATTAACTAAAAATAATTGAAAATAGCTTTAATATTAAACTTAATAACTAATTTAAAATATATCTCGCTTTTACTAAGAATACCTTCAATTATCATAAAATCATATAATAAAGTCTCCAAACAATATGATCCTTTAGGAATAAGAAGGCAGATAATATTTCATCGTTGACTACAATATTGACTTATGATAAAATTAGTAGAATATAAAAATAAATATAGTTCCTTATCAAGAGAGATGGAGGGTATGGGCCCTATGAAATCCGGCAACCAGTATTATACAAGGTGCTAAATCCCACAGAACATAGTTCTGGAAGATGAGGTAGCGCAGATTGCTAAACCTTTTCTTTGGAAAAGGTTTTTTTAAATGATAAGGTTAATTAACTTGAGGAGGAAAAAAGATGGAAAGATGGTTATTTACTTCTGAATCAGTAACAGAAGGGCATCCAGATAAGGTATGTGATCAAATATCAGATTCAATACTAGATGCTATATTGGCAAAGGAT
>CAZIII010000068.1:0-9689 GCA_964539425.1 uncultured Tissierellaceae bacterium
TATGATATGCTCCCTTTGTAATAGCCAGTTAAAATAATAAAAACTGTATATGACAAGGAGGAGCATATTTTTATGTAAAAAAACAATAAACTACCTTAATCGCAAAGATGATTTAATCACATATAATTCAATAATTATGATATAATTATTTAAAATTGATTTACTAATAAGGGAGCTGAAATATATGAAATTCGATAAATTTATTGCAGCAGGAAATGACTTTATTATCTTCAATGGCATTGAACAACCAATAGAGGAATATAATGAACTAACATTAAAAGTTTGTGATAGACATTTTGGCATTGGTGCCGATGGAATTATGGTATGTGAAAAGAGTGAAATAGCAGATATAAAAATGATATATTATAATTCAGATGGGACTCAGGGAGAAATGTGCGGCAATGGAATTAGATCTTTTGCAAAGTATATATATGATTATGGTATTGTAAATAAGGGTAAGATTTCCATTGAAACTTTAGCTGGAATAAAATATATTACCTTAGAGACTGACGAAAACGATAAAGTTAAATTGATTAGGGTAGATATGGGATATCCAGTATTTCAAGGGAAGAAAATCCCTATCAAACTTGAAAGAGAAAAGATAATAGGAGAAACTATTAATATAGATAATAAGAATTATGAGTTTTCAGCATTATTAGTAGGAGTACCTCATGTAGTTATTTTCGTGGAAAATATCAATGAAATTGATATAAATGATTTAGGGAAAAAGATAGAGAACCATTTCCTTTTTCCTAAAAAGACAAATGTTAACTTTATTGAAGTTGTAGATCATGATAAAATCAACATTTATACTTGGGAAAGGGGGGCTGGTAGGACTTTAGGATGTGGAACGGGTTCATGTGCTTCTGTAGTTATAGGTAAGATTTTAAACAAAGTAAGCAGCAAAGTTCAAGTGAATACTGAAGGTGGAAATTTAACTGTAGAACTTGATGATGATTATAGGATTTATATGACAGGATCTGCAACCCATATAGCCAGTGGAGAATTTTTAATATAAAAATACATAAATAACAAGGAGGGAAATCGTGGAAAAGAATAAAAGTAATTTATGGCAGCATTACAAATTTCCAATTATACTTTTATCTTCAATTATCTTAGGTAGTATTATTGGTCTTATTTTAGGAGAAAAAGCTACAGTACTAAAACCCTTAGGAGATATTTTCTTAAATCTGATGTTCACAATAGTTGTACCCCTAGTATTTTTAACGATTTCATCCGCAGTATCAAGTATGGTAGATATGAAGAGGTTGGGGAAGATAATAGGTAATATGCTTATAGTATTTATTATTACAGGAATTATAGCTTCAATAATAATGATTGGAACAGTAACAATTTTCCCACCAGCTCAAGGGGTAAATCTTGAATTGCCTCAAGCCGAAGAGATTGCACCTTTGAGCACAGGAGATCAAATAGTAGCAGCCTTGACAGTAACAGATTTTCCTTTGCTAATATCTAGAAGAAATATGCTTCCTTTGATTTTATTTGCCATATTTTTTGGAGTCTGTGTGAGCTTATTAGGTGAGAAGGGAAAGAAAGTCGGGGATGCTCTAAATATATTATCAGAAGTATTTTTAAAGATGGTTTCCCTAATAATGTATTATGCACCAATTGGACTGGGAGCATATTTTGCAGCTTTAATAGGTGATTTTGGACCAGAGTTACTTGGGTCTTATGCAAGGGCAATGGTAGTATATTATCCAATATGTATAGCATACTTCTTTGTAGCATTTTTCTTCTATTCATATTATGCAGGGGGAAAAGATGGAGTAAGAATTTATTTCAAGAATATATTCCCAGTAGTTATTACTTCATTAGCTACTCAATCTAGTATAGCTACATTGCCAGTTAATTTAGAGACAACTGAAAAAATGGGAGTACCAAAGGATATAAGAGATATTGTTCTGCCAATAGGTGCTACGGCTCATATGGATGGTTCTTGTTTATCTGCAATACTTAAAATATCCTTCTTATTTGGATTGTTTGATATGCCTTTTGAAGGAATAGGCACTTTTGTCACTGCAATACTAATATCTGTCCTATCAGGAGTGGTAATGTCAGGAGTTCCCGGTGGAGGTCTCATTGGAGAAATGCTCATAGTAAACCTATATGGATTCCCAATGGAAGCATTCCCAATAATAGCAACCATAGGATATCTTGTTGATCCACCTGCCACTATGATTAATGTAACAGGTGATACAGTAGCCTCAATGATGGTAACTAGAATGTTAGAAGGTAAGGATTGGCTTAAGAAAAGAAAGGTTATAAAAGCGTAAATTAAGGAGAAGATAAGTGATTAAGTTTACTTATCTTTTTTTATGTTGTATAATGTGTATGGATTTAATTTCAAGGTGTATGGATTCAATATTATTTATCTCGGAAGAGTTTACATAAAAATACTTTAAGGAGGAATGTTTAGATTGGATTTACTTTTCAAGCTTGGCATAATAATTGTAGTAGGTATAATAGGGGGAAGGGTGGCTAACTATTTCAAGCTCCCTAATGTATCTGGGTACATAGTGGCAGGATTAGTGATTGGCCCTTCATTTATTAATTTAGTAACCTCACAGGACATATCATCACTTGGTTTAATAAATGAAATGGCATTGGCAGCTATTGCATTTGCAATTGGCAATGAGTTTTTGCTAAAGGATATGAAAAAGGTAGGGAAAAGTGTATTTATTATTACTGTTGCTGAAGTAATAGGAGCATTTGCAATAGTTTTTTTAGCAATGTATTTTCCTTTGAAACAATCCTTAGCATTTAGTCTTGTAATAGCAAGTATGTCTGCAGCAACTGCACCAGCTGGTATTGTAATGGTCATCAGAGAATTAAATGCAAATGGACCTCTTGTAAAGACTATTTTACCAATAGTGGCCATTGATGATGCACTGGGAATTATGGTGTTTGGAGTATGCTTATCCTTAGCTAAGATGGTTTCAGGGGTGGCAAGCTATTCTATAATTCAAATAATTACGAACCCATTAGTTGAAATCATTGGTTCTTTAATATTGGGATTTGTTATAGGTTTAATAATGACTTATACAGTTAAAAAGGCAAAAAACAAGGATGAATTACTTACAATGATCATTGGATTTATTTTATTAGGTACTGGAGCTGCTAACTTTTTTAATGTTTCCCCTCTTTTAACATGTATGATGATAGGAGCAACTTTAGTTAACTTAAAGCAGCATTCAAGTAGAATATTTAACACAATTAATGAGTTTACACCTCCTATTAATCTTCTGTTTTTTACAATAGCAGGTGCAAGCTTAAATATAAAGGTCTTATCAACTGTAGGAATCCTAGGTATTGGGTATATAATAGCCAGAGCATCTGGTAAATATATAGGGGCAACTATAGGTGCAAAGGCTATGAATGCAGAGGAAAAGGTAGTAAAGTATTTAGGTATGAGTTTACTTACACAAGGTGGAATTTCAATCGGTCTATCAATGATAGTTAGAAAAGAATTGCCTCAGCTAAGTGATTCTATTATTACAGTAATACTATTTTCTGTTCTAGTATACGAAATAGTTGGACCAATACTAGCTAAAATCGCCATCACAAAGGCTGGGGAAGTAGATGGTATGAATATTAAAAAAGCAAAAAAAGAAAAAACAGCTTAATTTTGAAAGGATAGGTGAGATTATGGATGCTTTATTTTTAGTCCTCAATGAAATGGAATACCTAGACGACATATTAGATGCATTTGTAGAAGTAGGAGTAAAAGGTGCAACAATATTAGATAGTCAAGGAATGGGTAGTGCTTTAACTAATGGTGGTAAGGATCAACCATTTTTTGGTGCATTAAGATCCTTATTAGATAATGCTAGACCATATAATAAAACTATATTTACTGTTATTGAAGATGAGGAAGTCTTAGAAAATGCAGTTAAGGCAGTAAAGGAAATATTAGGAGATATGGAAAAGCCAGGAGTAGGTTTAATGTTTACAGTACCAATTGGAAAAATCTATGGAATGAGAGGTTAATAATACATTTTCATTCATAAGGCCTCTAATAAAAGCATAATATCAAGTAAAGATTATTATTAGAGGGGGTCCTGAAATGTTTGATGATTTTATGAATCTAGATATCTTGACTACTTTTGTTGGTTTAACAACTGCAGTAACAGTAATAGTGCAATTTACAAAATCCATTGTAAAGAGGAAATTTGGTGATTCCTTTGTAAGGCTATATGCATTTATTATAGCACTGGTCCTTACAATTGTATTTGCCAGAGAAGCACATGGTATTCAAGGTATTCTACTTTCCATTATCAATGCTTTACTAATTACAGTAGCCAGCATGGGAGGATATGAAATAATAGCTGATCCCATGGCACAGAAAATACGTAAATAGCAAAAAAGGTACTTCACTTATTTCAAATAGGGAAGTACCTTACTTATTCTTGTTAATATATTTAATTAATCTATCTAATGATTGATCAGGCTTTATCCACAGATCTGGGAGTAATCCCATACCTTCAATATCATCAAAATCCTTTGTCATATAAATTACATGGGATATATACAAAGGTATATTTGAATGTGGTAAATAAGCTGAGTTACAATTACCTGTTAGTAGGCATCCGTTTGTGTTAGTTCCAACAATAATTACATTATCTAATTTTTTAAGATAATATGCAAGGAATTCCGAAGCAGAAGAAGTGTTTTTATCTACTAAAATATATACGTTCACATTATTTTCCACAGGTTCAAAATCCTCATATTCTATACTACTCCATCCAGGGAAAAATTCTTCATTTTCATAACCAAGTATGGTTTCTATACATTCACATTTTGTTTTTTCAGTCTCGTTTTCTTTCATTTCAAACTTATGCTTAGCCAGAGCAAGACTAGTATTCGTATATAGACCTGTATGGACCATATCTTTCCTAAGTTTTGCACCAGTAAAACCTTTGTACCACTCCTCCACATTAATTAAACTTCCACCTTTATTATTTCTTAAATCAATGATGATAGTATCCTTGTCTCTTAATTTGCTGCTATCATTGATAAAATCTTCCAGAGTATTATCATCAGGAGCGACTTTACATAAACTATTTACTTCCAATATTGGTATATTATCTATTTCGTAGTAATTGTAGCTATTATCCTTTTCTCTATATATTGGTATATATTCAAACAAACTTATCTTTTCATTTCTTATCCTTTCCCTAGATTCTAGTGTAATATCAAGAGATATAAAAATCTCATCAGAATCAGATAGATTTCCTAGATTATAAGCAGTATTTCCTTCTTCATCCAATGTCAATTTTAAATAATTAAATGGATGACTATTGTTAACTTCTGTTAGGTAAAATATTTCATCATCTATAGTAGTATAAAAGCCATTAGCATCCCCAAAAAACGCATATTTTCTACTACTAAAATACTTGGTAAACTTGCATAATTTATAGTTTCCTATGGTAAAATGGGAATCTTGAATAAATCCTAACTCAGAATATATAATATCTAACAATTCCTTAGGGCAGATAGTTTCTCCATTCAACTCAGTAATAGACCATAGCATATTGGCCTTAGCGGAATTAAATTTCTCATCCCCTCCGAAATATTCATAACCAGAGTAGCCATATTTTAATAAGCTAAATAGATAATCCACATCTTCTAGAGCTTCATCTTTTAAAATACGAGATAATTTATTTTTAGGATCATTACAATCATCGGAAAAGAGCACAGGTAATTCATCATCAAAATTATCATATTGATATAGAAAATTTTTGAATGTAGATTTGATCTCATCAGTAAATTCATTTTTAGAAAAAACATATTGATGTGTAAATCCTAAGAAGATAACAAAGATAAGGATTATAACAGAAAATATAGATAGAAGCTTAATCTTATTCATAATATCATCCCTTTCAGTTAAGATATTATTTTAATAAGTATTGGGCGGATATATAATGCATTATTATATATATCTTATTATATTCACAAAAAAATAGGATTGTCAATAGATATACAAACTATTCAGTCAATAATTGATTATTTCTTATTTACTGAATCTGGAAACATATGATATATTATTATTATAAGTATTTGAGAATAAAAATAAGGAAGTGTCATAATGGAAAAAAATATTGGATTTATTGGCTGTGGAAATATGGCAAGTGCAATCATAGGAGGCATATTAAAATCAAACATTACAAGTCCAGACAAGATATTTGGATCAGCAAAGTCTAGGGAAACAGTAGAAAAAATAGAAAAATTATATAAAATTAGATGCTCTTTGGATAACAAAATAGTTGCGAGAGAATCTGATTATTTAGTCATAGCTGTAAAGCCATATATGCATGAAGAAATATTAGCAGAGATTAAGAATGAAATAAAAAAAGGATGCATAGTTATTACATTAGGTGCAGGAATTAGTATAGATTTTATGAAAAAAGCCTTGGGACAGGATAGATTGATTGTTAAAGCAATGCCAAACACTCCAGCTATGGTAGGAGAAGGCATGACAGCTTTAACCTTTGGAGATGGAATAAGCCAAGAAAATAAAAGTGAAATCTTAAAACTATTTAATAGTTTTGGCAGAGCAGAGATATTAGATGAAAGCCTTATGGACGGTTTTACAGCTCTATGTGGTTCATCTCCAGCCTATGTTTTTATGATGATTGAAGCTATGGCTGATGGAGGTGTAATACAGGGAATACCTAGGAAACAAGCCTATAATATGGCAGCTCAAGCAGTCCTCGGTGCAGCAAAGATGGTACTGGAAACTGAAATTCACCCTGGAGAGTTAAAGGACAATGTATGTTCACCTAGGGGAACCACCATAGAAGCAGTTGCTAAGCTAGAAGAAAAGGGATTTAGAACAGCGATTATCGAAGCAATGAGAGTATGTGGGGAGAAGTCTAGAAAATTAAGTGAATAAAAGGGGGATCTGTGGATGAATGGGAAGTATTTTTGGGGTATTATACTAATAATAATAGGTGGGGGTTTTTTACTGGAGCAATTTGACATTATCACTTTCGGTGAAATTTTCAGATTGTATTGGCCGAGTATATTGATTTTGATTGGACTAATAGGATTATTTGATAGAAGTTCATCTAAGTTTGGTAATTTATTTTTGATAATAATTGGTGGTTTAATCCAATTTGACAAGCTAGATTTAGTGGATATAAATGTTTATAGATTAATATGGCCAATTATCTTGATACTAGTTGGGTTAAGCATCATCTTTTCCAAGAATGGGATTGAAGTAAAAACTAATTTTAGCTTAGATGGCTCAAAGAATAAAAAAAAAATCAATAACATAACTATAGAGGATACAATTGATGCATTTACAATAATGGGTGGAATTGAAACAAACAATCAATCACAAGAATTTAAAGGTGGAAAAGCAACGGTAGTAATGGGTGGAATAGACCTAGATTTAAGAGATGCAGTCCTGTATAATAATGAAGCCTTTCTAGAATTGAATGCAATAATGGGTGGAATCGATATTTTTGTACCTAATGATTGGAGAGTTGAAGTCACTGGAGTACCACTACTTGGAGCATGGGAGAATAAAGCAAGGAATAATGCAGATCCTAATGCCCCCATATTAAAAATCAAATGTTTCATTATAATGGGTGGAATAGATGTTAAATAAGCCATATAAATATTTGCAAAATTAATAAAAAATTTGAGGACTAAAATGTGTATTAAACAGGTTTTAGTCCTTTTAATTTTAATTATCCATATTTTTTTGTAAAAAGTTAACAAATGACCCTTGACAGACATATAATATTAGTGTACTATGTGATTAATACACTAGAACAATAAAGATAGGGGTGAAAGTATGTTATTTAATGATAATTTACCGATTTATATGCAAATCATGAATTTCATAAAGAAAAAAATAATCACAGGTGAATTAAAAGGGGGAGATAAATTGACATCAGTTAGAGACTTATCTACAGAACTTAAAGTAAATCCAAATACAATTCAGAGATCATATCAAGAGCTAGAGAGGGAAAATTTAGTATTTACACAAAGAGGTATGGGAACCTTTGTAACTGAAGATATGGAGATAATTAAAGATTTAAAGAAAACTATGGCCACAGGCATCGTAGAAGGTTTCGTAGAAGAAATGAAATCCTTAGGATACAATCCAGCAGAGATAGTAGATTTAATAAATGCAAAGGTAAAGGAGGATAAATAATGGAGAATATTATTGAAATCAAAGGACTTTCTAAATCCTATTTTAATAAAAAGGCATTAAATAATATTTCTATGAATATAGAAAAAGGAAAAGTAGTAGGGATTTTAGGTCCCAATGGAAGTGGAAAAACTACTTTGATAAAAATTATTACAGGTATATTGAGAGAGACAAAGGGAGAAGTACTCATAGATGGGAATAAACCGGGACCAATTAGCAAATCAGTGGTTTCATATCTACCTGATAGAAACTTCCTATATAACTGGATGAATATACAAGAGGCTATTAATTTTTATAAAGATTTTTACAAGGATTTTGATGAAAATAAGGCATATGATTTATTGAAGTTTATGAAATTAGAGAGAAACATGAAAATAAGTTCTCTTTCAAAGGGGATGACAGAAAAACTTAACCTTACTTTAGTTTTATCTAGAAATGCAAAGCTATATGTACTAGATGAGCCAATAGCAGGAGTAGACCCAGTAGCTAGGGATCAGATATTAGATGCCATACTAAAAAATTATAATGAAGATAGCACAATGCTTATCACTACTCATTTAGTCCGTGATATGGAAAATATCTTTGATGATGTAATATTTTTAAGAGAAGGTGAGATCCAGTTAACAGGTAATGCTGAGGCTTTAAGGGAAGAAAAATCCATGAAAATAGATGATCTTTACAAAGAAATATTCGGAGAATAGGAGGGTTAAAATGAGAAAATATATGAAATACGAAATAAAAGGAAGTTATAAATTCATTTTAGGTATTTTATCTATTTTGATAATAGCTTCAACCATTATACAAATAAATTTATCTAAATTCGTTAATTTTGATACCATGAATACTCCACAGAATGTCACTGGCTTTAAAGGACTTATGCTAGTTGTATCTGTATTAGTTATCTTTGGAGCGTTTTTAACAGCATTCTTTCATATAATAGGTTCATTTAAAAAGGAATTATATGAGGATAGGGGCTATTTAACTTTTACACTACCACTTACAGGAAATAAGATACTAGGTGCGAAGTTAGTAGTAGCAATTATTTGGTTTGGAGTATTAGGAATAGGGACATTTTTATTCAATGTGCTACTAGCTATTATATTATATGGTTCAGAATGGCTTAATATAATAAAAGAAGCATTGGGTATGGTTAATTCAGTTGGGGTATCATTAGTATTAATATCTATCTTGTCATCAATAATGACCTTGATTTTAATCTATTTTTCAATGGCATTGAGTCGTGTAAGTGTTAGAAACAAGAAAATAGGTGGACTGTGGTTTGTAATATTTTTAATTCTAAATGCTATACTAAACTATATTATATTAAAAACTAGTGGAGCACTTCCATATTTTATAAACTTAAGTAGCTTTAGCATTTCACACTACTATGAGTTGAGTCTGCTACCAGATTTTGGAGCAGGTATAGATCAAATAATGGTAATTGGCAATGATTTCAAGGGATATTTAAATATTTCCTCAGTCATAAGTCATATTTTAATTAGCATAG
>CAZIII010000069.1:0-9631 GCA_964539425.1 uncultured Tissierellaceae bacterium
GTAAACGGAATTGGGATAAGCACAATATCTCCTTGGTTATACATTATCCCATACCTCATTATCTACTGCATTGTTCCAAAACTCCAGGCTGCTTTCACTAGATTTAAGCAAATCAACAGATAACCTTCTCTCTCTTTTCAAGGTCAAATAAGCAATGAAATCAATAACATCAATGGCTTCATTATCTGGTATGTCCTCTATTAACTTTCTTAAAACCTTCTTTGGTGATTCCATAGGATCAACTCCTTAATCTATATTATCAATATAATTATACCCTATTTAATCTAGTATTAGAATAAAAAATAAAAAAACAAAATAAATTTAACAAATCATTAGACAATGATTACTGAAGCAGAGGGGACAGTCCCCGCTGCTTCATAAGTTTATGCAGAAATCCAAAGTGATGGTTCTTTGTATATACTTCTTAAGGAATAAAGTTCCATTTTTTAATTATATGCTTATAAGTATTTCTATCCTTTAATTAATCCTTTCTCTGCTGCATCTTCAATGAGATGTTCAAGGAAATTCCATAATTCATTAGATGATTTTTTTACTGGATCAATTCTTTTGTAAATATCTGTTTTAGCTACATCAAACTTTCTCCAAGTTCCTCCATTATTATTATAATTACTTAGCATAGGCTGAAGCCTATCCATAGCAGCTGCAAATAATGCTTCTGGAGTCTCCATCTCCTCAAATTCATCCCATAGAGCTCTCAATTCTTTACCCTTATCTTCATCTAACATTCCATATATCTTTTCTGCTGCTGCTAATTCTCTTTCCTTTTTATCAACATTCCCTGCCTTATCGTAGCAGAATGTATCCCCAGCATATATTTCAATTAAATCATGGGTTAAAAGCATCTTAATTACCTTACATACATCTACCTTTTCATTGGAATATTCAGCTAATACCATTGCCATTACAGATATATGCCAAGAATGTTGTGCATCATCTTCTCTTCTATCTTCCCCTATTATGCTCGTTTGCCTTAAAATGGATTTCATCTTATCTATTTCTACTATGAAAGCCATATCTTTCAATAATCTTTCGCTTATCACAAAATCATCTCCTAATTTATGATTATAATCCTTGAATGTTGGTTAAAGCGTTTGTAATTGGTGGAACTACTTGTTTCTTTCTTGATAGCACTCCTGGTGCATTGAAGGAATCATTTACAAGAGTCTCTCCAAAGGCCTTTGCTATAAGTTCCTTATTATGACCTACTACAACCATTTCTGAAGCCTGGTCAAATATATCTGTTAGCATTAGTATAAATATAGAGTATTCATCTTTTTTAGCTCTTTCTTCCATCAATTCTATCAAACTAGATTTCATATCTCTTAGACTGGCTGGATCCATAGTATATACTTGTGCAATTCCTACTTTATCTTCTCCTATGGTAAAGGCCTTAAAATCTTGATTTAGTAATTCCTGTGGTGTCTTTCCAACTAAAGAAGTTCCAGCTTTAAACATTTCCATAGCAAATTTATCTACATCTAAATCTGCAATTCTTCCTAGTCTCTCCAGTACCATCTTATCTATATTGGTGGATGTAGGAGATTTAAACAGTAGTGTATCAGAAATTATAGCTGCAGCCAATATTCCTGCCATTTTCTTAGAAGGTCTTCTCCCATTTTCAAACATTATGGATGCAATTATGGTAGATGTGCTACCTACTGGCTCATTTCTAAAATAAATTGGATTTCCTGTAAATACATCTGCTACTCTATGATGATCAATTATTTCTAATATTTCACATTCTTCTAAGCCATCTACAGATTGACTACGCTCGTTGTGATCAACTAAAATTACCTTCTTCTTCATACTAGAAATCAGGTGATATCTAGATATCAATCCTACGACTTTGTTGTTATTATTATCATCTATTACTGGATAAGTTCTATACCTTGTCTGAGACATTTGTACTTTTACATCATCCACTAAATCATCAAGTGCAAACATTACTAGACTTTCACTAGTCATTACATGTTTTATAGGCACAGATTGAGTTATCAATCTAGATGTTGTGAAAGTATCATGAGGTGTTGAGATTATAGATATTCCTTTCTCTACTGCATGATTTATAATTTCATCATCTACCTTAATATTACCAGTGACAATCATCAAAGAAATATCACTATTAATGGCAAGCTCTTGGGCATCTCTTCTATTACCGCATATAACTATATCATTTTTTTCTATGTACTCTACTACAGACCTTGGCTCCATAGCTAAGACCAAAAGTTTTCCTGTAAGTGGTTTCATCTTACTTGGAATATTAATAGACTTAGCAGAAAGAGTATCTATAATATTATCTATAGAAGTTCCCGATTTCCCCAAGATAGTATTATCCCACACATCAATATAAGACCCTATTATATCCGATATGGTTACAATGCCTACCAATTGTTCATTTTCATCTATAACTGGAAGGCTATTAATGTTATTCTTCTTCATTAGCTCCAAAGCCATACGCAATGATATATCTGAACTAACAGGAGCAATTTTATCAAAATCTAAATCTTCAACACTTAACCTAGCTGTTTCTAAAAGAATAGGAGCTTCAACTCCAAAATAGTCTAAGATAAATTTTGTTTCTCTATTTATTTCTCCAAGCCTTACAGGAATAGCATTAATATTCCCATTGGCATTTTTATATTCTGCATAGGCTAAAGCTGCACATATTGAATCCGAATCAGGATTTTTATGTCCCGTTATATATATATTTTCTTTCATATTACCCTCCCCTATAGGCTTCATCCTTAGTTTATATAGAACTATTATACCATTAAACCTAGTAATAATATCCTAATACTGATATATAATTTACCACAAAGAAAAAACCAAAGCAATGATTATATCTTTGCCTTGGTTGTGATATTTACTATTCAATATCTTTCTTTTTTCCCTTTTTCCTTTGCCTTACGCTTTCAGTCAAGAGATATTCTATTTGCCCATTGATTGATCGAAAATCATCTTCTGCCCAGCCCGCCAAATCTTCCCAAAGGGATGATGATAGCCTTAATAATATCTGTTTCTTTCCATTATCTTTTTTTTCCATCCATCATCCCTCCTTAACTTTTTAGTATATGGACCCACTGTTCACTATGGGTTGAGCGTCCTTGTTTCCACAAAGTACAACAAGGAGGTTGCTAACCATAGCTGCCTTTCGTTCCTCATCTAAATGCACAATATCATTTTCACTTAATTTGGCAAGGGCCATTTCTACCATTCCAACTGCACCTTCAACTATCATCTGTCTAGCATCTATTATTGCTGATGCTTGTTGCCTTTGTAGCATAGCAGCTGCTATCTCTGGAGCATAGGCTAAATGAGTAATCCTAGCTTCTAAAATTTCAAGGCCCGCCATTTCTACCCTTCCTTGAATTTCAGCCTTCAATTTTTCTGCAACTTCTTGACTGCTACCTCTTAGAGATTTTTCATTGTCTTCTGCTGAAACATCATATGGATAAACTCGAACAATGTCCCTAAGTGCAGAGTCTGTTTGTATGGATAAAAATTCTGTATAATTATCTACGTTAAAAACAGCTTTTGCAGTATTTACAACTTTCCAAATTACAACAATTCCAATTACTATAGGATTCCCTAATTGATCATTAACTTTTTGTCTTTCATTATTCAATGTCATAGTCTTAAGAGAAATTTTCTTAGCTCCAGCTGTTGGTAATGTAACTTCTACTCCACTAACCTTTGATTGATCAATCCCTAGTTTACCTGTAGATGTAGCTTTAGCACCTGGATTTATTGCACTAACAAAAGGATTAACAAAGAAATACCCTTCACCTCTAAGTGTACCATAATATTTACCAAAAAGAGTAAGGACAATAGCCTCATTTGGTTTAAGTATCTTTAATCCAGCAAATAATATAGGCCCAATAATAAAAGAATAAACAGCTCCTATGATTGCTAACAATATTCCATATCCGTGTCCACTGTCTGCTAAATAAATCCCAAAGGCAAGTGCACCTATGCCTGCAATCATGAGTATAATGTTCAACAGAAGCACAACTATACCATTTGATGATTTGGGTGTAATTTCTTCATTATGTTGTTGCGATTGATTTTTATTAACCATATCTGACATTTAAAGCCCCCCTTTTTATTTATACGAAAATGTGATATCATTTTGATATCAATTACATATTATAACAATAGCCTTTATTTGTCAATTCTTTTTTGAATATAAAAACATCTCCTATTTTATAATAAGAGATGTTTTTATATTAATATCTGATTTAATTATTTAATTGATAATTCATTGCCTGGGAATTAAACAGCTTATAATACAAACTATCTTTTTTGTCCATTAAGTTTCCATGGCTATCATAGTCTACTACTGTACCATTTTCAATAAGTAAAATCCTATCGCAAAATACAGAACTGGACATACGATGAGAAATGTAAATAGCCGTTTTTCCTCCTACCATTGAATTGAAATTTTCATATATATCTGCTTCTGCTAAAGGATCTAAGGCTGATGTAGGCTCATCCAATATTACCAATGGAGCATCTTTATAAAGAGCTCTTGCTATGGCTACTTTTTGACTTTCTCCACCTGAAAGTTCTATACCTTTTTCTTCATAGGCTTTTCCTATTAGTGAATTGATGCCCTCTGGTAATTGATCTATTTTATCTTTTAGCCCTACTTCCTTTACTATTTCCATTACCCTTGGATCCTTCTCAAATTCCTCATTGCAGGTAATGTTTTCCCCTATGGTAAAAGCCAATAGCTTATAATCTTGGAATATTGCAGCTATTTTCTCCATATAGGATTTGTGGTCATATTCATAAATATTGTGTCCATTCACAAATATTTCCCCTGAAGTTGGCTGATAAAGCCTACAGAGTAATTTTATTAATGTAGTCTTTCCTGCACCATTTAGTCCAACTATGGAAATCTTCTCTCCTCCTTTGATTTCAAAGGAAATATCATTTAATACATAGGTATCAGATCCTGGATATTTGAAGGAAAGATCTTTAAAAACAATGGATTCAATCTTATCTCCCATAATTAGACTTCCACTTTGATCTTTAATCTCTGGTAAGGATATAAATTCCATGTAAGAATCTAAATATCCCAGCATCTGGAAAATTCGAGTAATATTTTGTCCTAGATCCACTGTGGTTTGAGAAAAACTAATAGCTGTGGATACATACATTGTAAATGAACCAATACCAATAGTAGGACCTAGCTTATTGCTTATAACCCTTAGACCTACATAACCATAGGCTATAGCCGCCTGTAGGTCATTAATTACACCATTTAGTCCTGAGAATTTACCTTGTTTTTTAGTAAAAACACTAAATTCTCTCATTATCTCTAAGTTATAATCCGCTACCCTCTGAGTTAACATAGGACTCATATCATATAAACGGATATCTTTGTGCAATTTATCTTGAAAACAAAGACCTACATAATATCCATATTTTCTGTTGATTGGTATTAGTGATTGAAAGAAATTTTGCTGATAATTCATGAAATAGCTATAAGCCCATAGGGATAATCCGATGGTTAATATTAAAAACAATACCAGTACCCAGGATAAAGTAAATAATATTGTAATCAAACCTAAGATAGTAGATATGTTTTTTATTATACCTGCTAAGCTAGCAATAGTATTTTCAAGGGCTGATTGATTATTTATGGCAAAAACTGCTCTCTCCTTTAAATCCAAATAATAGGGATTCTCTAGATAGGAAAATTCCACATTCATAATCTTTTCTGCCATGGCCTTACTCATTTTTTCTGACATATCTATTTTCTTGATTGTCATGGTTCTCTTCATGAAGTTTTCACAAAGCCCAAAGAATACATTAGATATTACTATTAATGACCCAAATAATAAAAGTTGATTATAATCCTTACTACCAAGTAGTTCATCTATAAGAAATTTTGGCAATATGATGTTGACCATAATTCTAGCAGTGGATAAAATTGCATCTAGTATTAACAAGAGGATATAGGATGGTGACAATCTCCATGAGAGTTGTACAAATGATTTTATCTTATTATATTGTTTCAAGAAACTCAGCCCCCTCTTGATAATATTTCCCTTGGATAGTAAACATCTTATAATATTCGCCCTTTTTATTCATTAATTCATCATGACTTCCATATTCCTTTAAGCCTTCCTTATCAAACAAGGCAATGGCATCACAGAATTTTGTACTTGCCAGTCTATGGGATATATAGATTGCTGTTTTACCTAAAGTTAAATCGCTAAAATCTTCATATATGGCAGCTTCCGCCAATGCATCCAAGGCAGATGTAGGCTCATCCATGATTACCATATTCCCATTCTTATATAAGGCTCTTGCAATAGCAAGCTTTTGACTTTCTCCCCCAGAAAATTCTGTACCTTCTTCATCTATGACCTTTAGCATAGTTTGAGATAATCCTTTTTTCAGGGAACTTACCTTCTCGCCTAGACCTACCTTATTTAAGGCTTCCATTACCCTAGATTCATCCACATTATCTGACTTACAGGCTATATTTTCTTTAATAGTATAGGCTAATATATTTACATCTTGAAATAGGACAGAAAACATTGAATGTAGGTCTTTTTTCTTAAAATCTCCAATGGAAATTCCATTTATTAAAATATCACCTTCATCCACCTGATATAATCCTGTCATCAACTTTATTAAAGTAGATTTTCCCGCTCCATTTACTCCCACTATTGCCAATCTTTGTCCCTTAGGTATGGTTAAGTTTAGATTTCTAAATATATAATTGTCAGTCTTAGGATATTTAAAGCTTACATTACGAAATTCAATCTCTAATGTATCATCCTTTATAGCTTCTACATCTCCTCCTTCTTGACCTAGATCCTTATCAAGGAAGAGGAATAAATCATGGACATAGGCTCCCTCATTGTAGATAAATGAAAAATCTTCCGCCAAAGTACGAAGTAGTAAGGATAATTGAAGTATTAAAGCTAGATACATTGAAAAATCTGCTATACTCATACCCTGAACAACCTTGTAAATTAAAGTCCCATATAAAATCCCCTGGCTTATAAGTAAAGTAAATAGCCCTAAAAAGCCTAGTAAAAACTCTCTGTTTTTAATAATCTTATGAAATCCTATATATCCCTTAATTTCCTTCTCATAGTTTTCTAAAACCCGTTCCTTTAGATTATATAATCGAATCTCTTTTCCAAATCCAAAATCATGGGTAGTTTCATAATAGTATCGTTTTTTTCTACTTTGATGTGCGATTTCCTTTTTCATTCCATATTCATATAAATGAACCTTTCTTTGAATCCATAGACTTATACCAATGTTTAAAAACAATCCCAATAAGATTAATATACTAACAGACCCTATCCAAATAGAAAGTAGTAATACAGTTAAAAATACTGCTGGCACTGAAAAAAGCTTATGATATACTCCTTCTACTCCGTTATTATTACTACTGGTAGATTCTAATGCCCTACTATTTTCTTCAGAAAATCCAGCATCCTCTACGTATTTATAGTCCATTCTTGATAATTTATAAAATATGTCTTTTAAGTAATCTAATCTAAGATATGAAATCTTAGAATAGCAAGTTTCCTTCACATAGGTTCTTATATATCCAATAATCCCAGTTGCTAGAAAATAGCCTAAAACTATATATAGGATTATTTTCAGACTTGCACCTTCACCCAGCACCAACTCACCAATTAGCAGCTTGGGTAGAATAATGGAGAAAAAAGGATAAATCGTAGCAGTTAGTGTATAGATAGTAAAATATAAAAATAGTCTTGGATTTTGCTTTGATACATTTTTTAATAGCTTTCTAATTGTCTTAAATAATGGATATTTGGTTGATTCCTCCACTTAATTCCATCTCCTCTCTATTTTCATTAGCTAGATTTCCAATAATAGTCCCTAATTCTGCTATTTTCTTTTCATTAGTTTTATAGTAGATCTTCTTAGCCTTACTTTCATCTACAATAATTGTAACTAGCTCTGACTTCAGTAATGTATTTATATGATGAGATATAGTAGCAGGAGTTAAATCTAATTCTTCTGAAAGCTCTTGAATATACATAGGTCTTTTAGCGATTTTATCTATTATCTTCAATCTAGTTAAATCCCCTAAAGCTTTTAGATCTGCAACTAGACCATTTCTTTGATTCTTATTTTTATTTTTTAACTCACTTAATGTAAAAAAATATATCCCGATTGAATAAGTTAACCTGTCATGTTTATATCTTATTCCCAACTGATTAAAAGGAAAAATAGTTAGTCTAATATTTCCTTCCACATCTTTTATTGTTGTTAGGTCTACTATTTCATCTAACATAGAATTTAAATTTTTCATTTCCCTTAGTTTATCTATTATCTTTTTATACTCTACTTCAATGATATTATAGTGGCTTTGAAAGCTAGGTATTACTTCTTCGATAAAATTCTTTAAATTGTCTATGATCTCATATCTGTTTTGATAAAGATAAATTATTCGCATTTTATTTCCATCTGATAATTCTACACCTTCAAGAATTTCAATTATTTGAGATAAAGATTTAATTTTAGTATCTTCATCCAAACCTGTTCCCAAATCCTCTACCATATCAACTATGCACTCTCCGACTAATTCATCAATGTCTTCTTTGGATATAGCATTTCCTAATCTTTGTTCTAATAAGACTACTAGATAATATCCTAAATCAAATTGATATCCTTCCTCCTCATCATCCATCTGAAAAATCTTAGCCAATCTAGGATACTTACCATAAATTGTAGGAATCTCTTTCATTAAGACTTTCTTATATTCCAAATATGCTGTAAACAATCCCAGCATTTCTTCCTCTGTTTTACCAAAGCCATTATAGTTGTCAATGACCTTTTTTTCACTATCCCTTACCATTTCATACAAAAATCCCCCTACCTCTAATACCAAATTAGGACTTTCACTAATATTGTATATCCTACTCATCCAATCACCCCTCCATATCTTTAATTTAATTATAAAATTATATTAGATGGTTGTCAATGGTTATTTGTTCTTATCTAATATGTTAGATGTAGATAAGTTCGTGTGAAAATAAAAACTACCATGAGAGTAGATTGCTCTATGGTAGTTTATGTTTAATTAGTATGTTACTAATTGTTTATAGACATTTGCAATGTCTTTTGCTTTAATAGGGAGTGCAGCATTAAACATTGGAATAGGTAAAAACTTATGCCGACTATACTCATGCATATTATCAATCTTCTCTTTTATATCTACATCTTCACAAATTCCTTCTCTAATATATTTATTTAAAACTTCATATGAAAATCCAAATACATCTTCATCTATTTTTCCTGTAAGTCCATCACTTGGTTTCTTTATAATAAATTTAGATGGTATCCCAAGAAACTCTCCCACTTGTATAACTTCATCAGATGTTAGCATTCCCAGTGGAGAGAAAGCTCCTGCTGTATCTCCATATATGGTGGCATAGCCAATCCAATCTTCGGAAATATTGCTAGTATTTATGACTCTACTATTATCTATAGACTGAGAAATTCCATAGAGTAAAGTCATTCTAACTCTTGGTGGAAGATTTAATCTAGTTTGTTTTGAAACATCTGGAATCAGACTTTTATCAATATTATTTAAAGCCTGCAGAAA
>CAZIII010000070.1:0-9586 GCA_964539425.1 uncultured Tissierellaceae bacterium
CCAAGGTAGGCTTTAAGGTAGTAGTTCATATGTCTCAAGATGCAAAGCAATGGAAAAAGGATTTGCTTCGTTCTAGAGGAGTTAAGGTAGTTGAATATAGTTCAGACTATTCAAAGGCTGTAGAGGAAGGAAGATCATTATCTGATAATGATCCTAAGTCTTATTTTATAGATGACGAGAATTCTAAAGATTTATTTATGGGATATGCAGTAGGTGGTCTAAGGACTAAGAAGCAACTTGATGCCATGGGTATCCTAGTAGATGGAGATCATCCTCTATTAGTATATCTACCTTGTGGTGTAGGTGGTGGACCTGGTGGTGTTGCATATGGATTAAAGCTTATGTATGGTGATAATGTACAATGTTTCTTTGCTGAACCAACTCATTCCCCAGCAATGCTCCTAGGACTAGCCTCAGGCCTTCATGATAAAGTTTCAGTGGAGGATATTGGACTTGATAATAAAACTGCCGCTGATGGTTTGGCTGTTGGAAGGCCTTCCTCCTTTGTAGGAAAAATCATGGACAAAACCTTAAGTGGAGCTTTTACAATTGATGACTATAGATTATACCATTTTCTAAAAGAATTATATGAAGAAGAAAAGATATTTTTGGAACCTTCTGCCTTAGCTGGATTCTTAGGACCTATATTCACTTCAGAAAAATACAAGAATGAAAACATTACTCATATGTGTTGGGGAACTGGAGGAAGCTTGGTACCTGATAATATTAGAAAAGAATTAATTAATAGGGAATAAAGTATATTATGTGGCAACCGAACGTATATAAAATCCTTTGTGAACCAATGAGTATTTTTCAGTTGACAATAATGGTAAATTCCATTATTATACTATTGTAAACGTTTATTGTATATTCAGTTTACAATAGGAGGGAAGATAATGAAGTTGACTACAAAGGAAATGACCTTAGTGGCTATGTTTACTGGACTCACAGCTATGGGAGCTTTTATCAGTATCCCCCTAGGCGAAGTGCCTATTACTTTACAAACTTTATTTGTTATTTTATCCGGTCTTATTTTGGGACCTAAATTAGGTGCTTTATCTCAAATAGTCTATCTAGTATTAGGATTAGTTGGTGTGCCTATATTTGCAGGTTTTAGCGGTGGACCCCAATCCATTATGAAGCCTAGCTTTGGATTTATTATTGGATTTATCTTTGCAGCTTATATTGCTGGACAAATTGCTTATTCTAGTAAAAGAGTATCAGCAATAAGAATCTGGACTGCCTCTTTGACTGCTAGTATAGTTATATACTTATTTGGATTACCTTATATGTATTATATTCTAAATATGGTAATGGCAAAGGGACTATCATTTAATGCTATTATGCAAATGGGTATGATACTTTTCTTACCTGGAGATTTTCTAAAATTTGCAGTATCCTCATTTGCAGCTATAAAAATTATACCAATTTTAAGCAAAGCAAAATTATCCACTAACTAAAAATGCCCAGGGAAATTTTCTCCCTTGGCATTTTTTTATTATCCTTTTAAATTCCTCACAGAAACTTCACCAGAATAAATATCTTCAACTTTGCCATCTTCAAACTCCACGAGAAGGTGTCCTTCCTCATTTATATCCAAGGCTTTTCCAATCCTTACTTGGTCTCCCCTAATTATCCTAACTTCCTTGCCTATTAAAGCAGAGTTTTCCCTACATATGTCTATTGCCATAGACACACTATCCTTATCCTTAAAATCTATATAGATATTTTCAAATTCATTGAGAATATTAGCTAATAACACTTTTCTATCTATCTCTTTTCCTTCAACTATCTTTATAGACGAGGCTTTATCTTTTAAATCTTCAGGTATATCTTTTTCATCAAGATTTACATTAATTCCTATACCCATGATTACATAATTAATCATATTTAACTCCGAACTCATTTCCGTTAGTATCCCGCAGATTTTTTTTCCACCTATTAATATATCATTTGGCCACTTTATCTGTGATTCTATATTCATCTTTTCCAATGCTCTATGTACTGCTGCTGCACCTAATAGAGTTATCTTTGCCACCTTCATTGGATCTACATTGGGCTTCAGAATCATGCTCATCCATATGCCTTTCCCCTTAGGGGATATCCACTGCCTACCTAGTCTACCTTTTCCCTGTACTTGTTCTTCTGCTACTAATACAGTACCTTCCTTTTCTTCATAGGCTGTTTCCTTAGCTTTTTTATTGGTAGAATCTACAGAATCAAAATAATATATATTTCTTCCTATAAAATCTGTAGTTAAATATTCTTCTACTTCTTCATAAGTAAGCATATCTGGTAAATAGATTAACTTATATCCCTTACTAGGAATAGATTCTATAATATATCCCTCTTTTTTTAACATGTTTATATACTTCCATATGGCAGCACGGGTCATATTAAAGTCCTTAGATATATCTTCTCCTGAAATAAAATCTTCACTATCTTTTAGCTTCTTTAGGATTTTATTTTTCAACTTACCACCTCTTCCCTTTATGAAATAAGTTTGGATTTTGGTGCCAGGCACCAAAATCCAAACTTATTTCTATATATTGAGTACATCTCTCATAGTATATAATCCTGGTTCTTTACCTATGATAAATTTTGCTGCTTCTAGAGCTCCTTGGGCGAATACTTTGCGATCATAAGCTTCGTGGGATATTTTAATTGATTCAAGTTCATTAATGAAGTTTGCTTCATGATAACCTACAATATTTCCCCCTCTAATTGAATGAATGCCAATTTCTCCTTTTTCCCTTGGACATTCTCCTTCTCTGCCATATTGGTGCTTTCTCAATTCATTTAAGCCTCGTTCAATGGATTCTACTATTGTTACAGCACTACCTGATGGAGCATCTTTTTTTCTATTATGATGAGATTCTAATACTTCAATATCTACCTTGTCCTTGAATACTGATGCTGTTTGCTCTACTAATGCAAACATTAGGTTCATTCCCAAGGACATATTAGTTGCTTGAAGTATTGGAATTCTAGTAGAAGCTTCCCTTATCTTTTTAAGCTGTTCTTCATTATATCCAGTGGTACCTATTACAATAGGTAATCCTCTGTCTAATCCCAATTGAAGTACTCTGTCTATGGTGGATTCATGGGTAAAGTCTAACAATACATTAAATTTTACATCCTCCACGGGTTTGGCAATATTCCTGCATAGTCCATAGACATTATTCCAATAAGTATCCTGTATGGCTAATTCTTTAATTATTGTTCCCATCTTCCCTCTTATCCCATAGATTAATAAGTTCATATGACCCTCCTAAATGATATTCATCCTCTTCATCTCTTGTATTAGTTTAATCCTATTATTTTCTTCCATAGATGTAAGAGGTAATCTTAGTTCGTCTTCTATATATCTCATCTCTGATAACGCTGCCTTAACTGGTATAGGGTTTACTTCAGAGAATAGCAAATCTATAAACTTCTTATATTCTAACTGAATTCTTAAAGCTTCTGCTACACCGCCACTCATAAATGCTTCACACATTTCTTGCATTTCCTTTGGTATTACATTGGACGCTACTGAAATAACTCCATGACCACCGCATGCATATATTGGTACTACTTGATCATCATTACCTGAATAAATCATAAAATCTTCAGGAACAATCCTTTTTATCTCTAGTATTTGTGAAATATTACCACTTGCTTCTTTAACTCCTATAACATTATTTACTCTACTCATAGATAAAACTACTTCTGGTGGAATGTTTACTGCTGTTCTACTAGGTACATTGTATAATATTACAGGTAATTTTGTAGCATTAGCTACTGCTGTAAAATGGGCTATCATGCCACTATTTGTACATTTATTGTAATAAGGTGTAACTATTAGTATTCCATCTGCTCCTAGCTCTTCAGCTTGTTTTGTATTTTCAACAGCACTCTCTGTACAATTAGAACCAGTACCAACTATGACAGGAATTCTCTTCCCTACCTTCTCTACTGCAGTTCGTATAATAAGTTCTTTTTCTTCCTTACTTATAGTTGAAGCTTCTCCTGTAGTACCTAGTACTATTAATGCTTGAGTTCCATTTTCAATTTGAAAATCAATTAATTTCTCATAGGCTTCATTATGAAATTTCCCATCTTTGAATGGCGTAACAATTGCAACTCCTGCACCTTTAAACATTTACTATCCCTCCAGTTTTATATTTTCTATAGCCTCAATAATCTGTATTGCATTAGTAGCTGCACCTTTTCTAAGGTTATCTGCTACTACCCAAAGTGATACACCCTTAGGATTATATAAGTCCTTACGAATTCTTCCTACATAGGTTAAATCTGTGTTTTCTACTTCTAATGGAGTAGGGTATTTATTTGTCTTTGGTTCATCTTCTACTATTATACCCTCTGATTCCTCTAATAAATTTTTAATTTCTTCCACACTTGCTTCTTCTTTAAGCTCCAGATATATGGATTCACTATGACCATAGAATACTGGTATTCTAACTGCTGTTGGATTGATTTCTATTGTATCGTCAGCTAATATCTTGTGAGTTTCATATACCATCTTTAATTCTTCTTTAGTAAATCCGTTCTCATTGAATACATCTATGTGAGGTATGCAGTTACCAGCTATTTTTCTTGTATATACTTTGTTTGGATAATTAGTATCTTCCATCTGGCTTTGCAATTCTACTATAGCCTTGTGTCCGCTACCTGATACAGCTTGATAAGTGGACACTACTATTCTCTTTATACCATATTTCTTGTATAATGGCGCAATAGCCACTATCATTTGAGTTGTAGAGCAGTTTGGGTTAGCTATAATACCTTTATAATCCTTCAAAACACTAGAGTTCACTTCTGGTATTACCAAAGGTATATTCTCATCCATTCTAAAATGGGATGAGTTATCTATCACCATATTACCTGCTTCTGCAGCTATAGGTGCAAATTTTTCCGATATTAATCCACCTGCAGCAAATAGTAAATAATCATATTTTTCCTTCATTACTTCCTCAGTTAAAAGTTCTATTTTGATTTCTTTATTTAATTTATCCAAATATATGGTTTTCCCTGCTGATTTTTTAGATGCAAATAGCCTTAATTCATCTATTGGTAAATTCCTTTCCATGATTACCTCTAACATTTTTTGTCCTACTGCTCCTGTTGCCCCAACAATTCCAATAATCAATCCCATATTTTCACTCCTATCTAAAATGAATTAGTAGATATATTATATATCTTTTGCCTTTTGTTAACAAGATTATCTTATCTTAAGATCATTTTATTGCAGTCCTTAATTCCATTATATGAGATAATTCCATAATATTAACTACTAATTTATTTTATTTAGTTATATAATAATATTATATTAATATTAGGAGGTGGCGTATTTGTTTTCTAAAAAAATTAGTGTATCATTTCTTGTAATTGTAATGATTTTTATATCTTCTATTTCCTTTGCAGATGATGCCTTAAATATTACTAGATGGACAGTTGACTCTATTTTAATTGACAATGGTGATTTATCTATTTCGGAGGATATTACTTTTGAGTTCAATGATGAGTTCAATGGTGTTTATCGAAATATAGTCTTAAATGGTACAGATGGTATCAAAAACTTAGAATTGTATGAGGTAATTAAAGGTGAAGAAATCCCATATAACCATGTGGATTCTGCAAAAAAAGGAAATATAGGTGTATTTACCTCTAGTGAGAAGGGTAATAGCTTGGAAATAATGATTTTCTCACCATCCGAAGATGAGACTAAAACCTTCCGCATTAAATACACAGTAAAAGATCTTGCTATAAAGCATAAGAATACTGGGGAATTATATTATAAGTTCTTAGGTGATGAAAATTCTACACCTATTGATTACTTTTCTGCCAGTATTAAGCTACCAAATTCAGATAGGAAAAATACTAAAATATTTGCCCATGGACCACTTAATGGAAATATTAGCTTTATAGAAGATGATTTAATCAAATTAGGAGTCACATCAGTTCCCACTAATACTTTTGTAGAAGCCAGGATACTATTCCCTGAGACATTTATAAGCTCCAGTACAAATATTGGAAATAACAACTTAGATAGTATAATGGATGAAGAATTAGCCTTGATAAGAAGAATCGAGGAAAAAGCCATTGCTAGGGCAGAAAACAAAAAGCTTTTTAACAATATTTCCATGGGAACCATTGGTCTTGGAATTTTAGTATTTGGATTTATCTTTAATAAATTTCGAAGGAAAGCTCATATATTTGATTCATTAAATAGTTTATCCCCAGAAGAAATCACGCCTGCAGAACTTAGATACTTTTATTTTGGGGCCAATGATGCAAGGTCTTTGATGACAACAGTGTTTGACTTAGCTAGAAAAGAATATATACTTATTGATGAAATCCCCGAAGAAAGAAAGAAGAAAAAAAGTGAATTCTTATTTACTAGGACTATAAAAGAAAAAAAAGATTTATTATCTCATGAGGAATTTCTTTTAGATTGGCTATTCAATATTGTTGGAAATGGAAACATAGTGTCTACAATGGATATTGAAGAATATAGGAATAAGAATTATACTGATTTTAACAAAAACGCTTATGAATGGAAGCTTAACGTAAAAAATAATATTAAAGAAAAAAATTATTATGATAATAATAGTAAAAAATATGCAACTGTCTTAGTTTTAATATCTATATTCCTGTTTATTATAGGAATTGCATCTGTTATCTTTGGAGCTCTTTATGGTGTTGCTTTGATTTTAGTAAGTTTCTTTGTTTTTATATATGGAATATCTCTATATTTTAGGAAATCTGATATAGGTTATGTTCAATACAGCTTATGGAAGGATTTTAAAAAGGAATTGAATCAATTTAAAGAAAAATATAAAGAATATAATATTTCCATTCCTACAGATAGGACTTTACTCTATGCATTAGCCTTAGGTTTACCTATGAAATCCTTGGACAATTTCAGAAACATGGTACAAGAATCCTACAGCACAAGCCATTGGGCTTATTGGTACTTTGCTACTAACCAAATGGGTGGATCTAGTTTTGAAGATAGGTTAAATTCATCTTTTTATGGAAATGAAGTTGGAAGTAGTTCTAGTTCAACAGGTGTTGGTGGCGGATTCTCTGGTGGCGGGGGTGGAGGCGCCGGTGGAGGAGGAGCTGGAGGCTTTTAATTTCAGGTAAAAACAAAAATGAATAGGGAATAGTTTTAAGATATAATATCTTTTTAACTATTCCCTATTCACTATATTATTTACTATATAAGTTCTTTTAAATTTCCAATTACTTTATAATCTGTGGCTTTCAATTCTTGAATATTTTGTTTCCCTAGAAGAAGCATTAATACTTTTATCTTATATATCAATCCCTCTAAATAATCCTTAGCATTATCATATCCTCCATGAAGTAAATATGACAATAATTCTCCAGATATACCAGCCATATTACCACCGATTACCAATGATTTTACTATATCCATACTATTTCTAATGCCACCGCTTGCAATTAAGTTTAAATCATCAGGGAGTTCTCTGCATTTAATCAATGCAAGAGCAGTTGGTATCCCCCATGAGTATAAATCTGAAAAATCCATATTATTATACCTAATATTTTCAATTTCTATAAAATTAGTTCCTCCAAAACCAGATATATCAATATTTCTAACTCCAACATTATATAGTTTTGAAGCTACATCTTTGGATATACCAAAACCTACTTCTTTTACTATAACTGGTTTGTCTATCTCTTCAACTATTCTACCAATATTGTCTAAAATCCCTTTAAAATTTCGGTCCCCTTCAAGCATGACCACTTCTTGGGCAGGATTAAGATGCAATTGAATAGCATCACCATTTACTATTTCCAATGCTGATTTTACCTCTTCCACAGTGGAGTCGGCACCTAGATTCGCAATAACTATACCTTTTGGTCCTAAGTTTTCCCTAACAATTCTAAATGATTCCTTGCAGCCTTCCTCTTCTTCACATAAGGCTATGGTTTCAGATCCTACTGCCATAGGTATATTAAATTCTTTGGCAAGTAATGACAAATCTCGATTTATTTCCCAGGAAAAGTCAGACCCTCCTGTCATTGCATTGATAATTATAGGATAGCTCACTGTTCTTCCTAAAAAACTTGTCTTTGTGTCTATATCTTCAAAGTTCAAATTAGGTAATGCGTTATGCTGTAAAAATACATCTCCTAAAAGTGTATCTCCTTTATACGTTGTCCTTAGATAGTTCTCTACATGCTCTTTTTTCCTAATTTTTCTCATTTTTTTCCCACCTCTATCTATTATTTACTTAATAAATAGTCTCCAAACATTTCTTGGATAATTTCACTAGTCTCTTCTCTATTATATATCCAATAATCTGTTCCTGCAATCCTTTCTCCAACTCCCGGTATTGTACTGGTTTTCATATTCTCGATATCTATTTTCTTAGCTGCAAATGCTCCCTTTACCATAATATCTAAAGAAATATTTGTTTCTACATAATTATAGTATGTTTCTACGAACTTTGGTAATTTTGCAATATTTTTAATTTTTAATGTCTGCTTTATAAATTCCTTCATAAACATTTGCTGAGCTTCAATTCTACCTATATCTCCTTCAGAATAACCTGAGCTACCGCTATTATTCTTTCTCCATCTTAAGAAATCATGGGAATTCTTACCATCTAAGGTTTGGAAACCCTTTTTAATATTTATATCTAGTGGTGGATCTGCATAAGGATCTTTATATTTCATATCCCTAGGTACATCTATATCTACTCCACCTATTTCATCTACTATTTCCATTACAGCCTTGTAGTCAACTTTTACATAATAATCTATATCCAGATTTAAGAAATCTCTTAAAGACTTCATAGTAAGAGCTGGTCCTCCATATGCATGAGCATGATTAATTTTATCTTCTTTATTTTTTACAAGTACCCTTGTATCCCTTGGTATAGATAGCATATTGATTTGTCCTGTATCAAAGTTTACTTTAAATAGCATCATGGTATCAGACCTAGTACCCTTTGATTTTTTTACATCTTTAGCGTCTACACCCATGAGTAAAAACAAGATTTCATTCTTTACCTTTTGTTTTACCTCATTTCCTTCTCCAAAATCAATATCATCTTCTAAACCCTCCATCGCTTCAGTAGAACGGGGTCTAAATACACCTAACTTATTTAGTCCTGAAAATATCAAACCAAAACATACAAATGATATTATAAATGATATCATAAATTTCTTTTTCATTATCACACCTCTAACTTTTAAGTATACATTAAATAATACTACATCTAAGGATTAATTACAATTGTAAATATGCAGATATATGTTTACAATTTAGATACAATTAGTGTTTTTGGAAAAAAAAAGAGGCTATTAGCCTCTAAAAATAATGATTAGTCAATTAATAGCCTCAGATTTGATCAATTTCTAGAATATCATATGAGCAACCAATGCAATAATTGGTAATGTAACCAATGTTCTCTGAATAAATATTATAAATAATTCTCCTACATTTACTGGAATCTTAGAACCAAGAATAACTGCACCAACTTCTGATAGTTTAACTATTTATAATAATTTTTCTTTTTAATAGATATCACTAATATAGATATTT
>CAZIII010000071.1:0-9148 GCA_964539425.1 uncultured Tissierellaceae bacterium
GATTCATACTTTGATTTTTTTGCTCCTTCTAAGAAGTTTAATGCTTGAATATTATTGGTATTGTTATTAATCTTCATAGTATCCCTCCGCACATTATTATATTAATATCATCGGCTAGAGGCAGATATAACTTTACCTAAGTATATGTTAAGCCCTTCCTACTAATACTTATGTTATAATATATCTAACAAAATCAAAATTAGGAGGTATTGTATGCTAGATTTGTTGATGAAGAGAAGAAGTATAAGAAAGTATAAGGATATGGAAATAGAAGATGAAACTCTAAATAAACTATTGCAAGGAGCTCTAACTTCACCATCATCTAAGAATCGCAAGCCATGGGAGCTTATTGTGGTAAAGGATAAAAACATATTAGAAAAACTTGGTGATACTAGAGGATCTGCTTCAGGCCCTTTAAAGAATGCACCTGTGGCAATTGTAATTTTAGGGGATTCAAATGTAAGTGAACTTTGGATAGAAGACTGTTCTATTATATCCACAGTCATTCAACTATTAGCAGAAAATCTAGGATTAGGATCTTGTTGGATTCAGGTAAGAAATAGGACAAATGACAAGAATGAAAATGTAGAAGATTTAGTAAAGGGTATTTTAAATATTCCTGAGAAATATGGAGTAGAATGTATGATATCCCTTGGATATCCTAATGAAGAAAAATCTCCTCATAGTAAGGAAAATCTCTCATCTACTAAAATCCATTATAACGAATTTTAGTATAAAACAAGGGCGACCATTGGTCGCCCTTTCTATTCTTATTCCATTAAATGTTTTTCTAATATTTGTTCTTCTCTAAATCCTTGTAGTCCTAGATAATGATTTAAGTTGTTTAGTAAGTATTCTAATTTTACTGGACCTACTAGCTCTGATCCGGTTACTGCTATTCCATATTTTTGTGCTTCTAATTTAACTAATTCAAAGGCTCTATATAATGGTGTTTGAGCACAGTTAAACATATTTATGGATACAACTACTCCTTCTCTTTCTGGGAATTTGATTCCTACTGCTCTTGTTGTTGAGAATCCACCACTTGGTCCTCTTACTGCTTTTGCTATCTCTTTAGCTATACTTACATTTTCTGTTGCTAAAAATACATTATAAGCAGTTAAACCTTCCAAATCTGCTGATACTATGGTAGCTCCATATTGCGGACTTAATTTTCCATCTACTGATAAGTCTGGGCGTCTTGCTTCATGATCTGGGTGGTTTGAATCATCTAATAATTCTTTTAATCCCTCATACTGTCCCTTTCTAATATATGAAATGGATTTTTTATCTTCAGTTCTTGCATTTTCAGCTGAGAAATATATAGGTACTTGATATTTTTCAAATAATTCAGTTCCTATTTCTTCTGCTAATTCTTTACATTCTTCTAATGTAATGTTTTTGAATGGAAATAGTGGTATTGTATCTTGTCCACCTATTCTTGGATGGGAACCTTTTTGTTCTCTCATGTCAATTAATTCATAGGATTTTCCAGCCATTGCAATTAATGCTTCTTTTAATGGTGCTGGTTCTCCTAATATTGTCACTACAGTTCTATTAAAATCATGCTCTGGTTCTACGCTTACTAATGTTACACCTTCACGATTCTTAATTTCTCCTGTTATTGCATCAATTACATCTTGTCTTCTTCCATCTGAAAAATTTGGCACTGCTAAAATATATTGTTTACCTTGCATTATTACTCCCCCTTAATTTCCTATAGTATAATATTAGCATATTCGAAACTATTTTACTTTGTAGACTTTCTACAAAAGGCCACCTCCCGTATGGATAATATGTTTGAATCTTCAATTATTTTTTACTAAAAGCAATTTTTCTTAATTTATCTAAGTCCTCTTGAGTGTCTATATCAATACCTACATTTCCGTCTTGAAAATGAACTTTCCTTACTATATCAATATTCTGTTGCACTATATCTCTCCCACCCTTATCCCCTTCTACCTTTAGGAGTTCTTCTCTAAATAAGGAGGAGATAATCATTGGCATTCCCTTACTTCCATCATAATATGGCACCAAAATCTTTGACTTAGTTTCTTTATATTCTTGTATCAATTTATCAATAATTTCTGATGTCAATAATGGTTGGTCTCCTACTAAAAACATATAGGATGAAGCTCCTTCTGCTTCTCTTACTCCAAGTTTCAATCCTTCTGATTGACCTAAATATGCATTTTCATTAAATATTGTTCTAATATTATATTTATCGCCTATTACTTTTACTTCATCTCTTCTATATATTAGAATTGTATCGTCTAATTCTGATTCCTTGCATGCCTTTATTACCCTTTCTATGACCTTGATACCCTCTATCTCCAATAGAAGTTTGTCTTCCTCCATCCTTCTAGAAAACCCTGATCCTTGAATAATTCCAGTAATCATTTTAATTCTCCTAATCTTAAACTATATTAAATCTCCTTCAAAAGTGATTCGAGACCAAGTCCTACTTCATAAAATCTTCCACTTTCATCTGTAACAGTTAAAAACTTAAATAGTTTGCCATCTTCCATTCTTTTCTTTATAGGTGTTACTATATACTCCATTTTCTTACTTTTAAAATCTTTAAATGATGGATCAGCTATATAAAGATTTAATCCTATGGCAGATTTTTCATTGGTATATTCAACAACACCTGATGAGTCTGTAATATATATAGCATCAACTCCAACTTCCTTGATTAACTGGTTGATCTGATTATCTGACGCATTTCTAATGTTGATAAAAAACTCTTTTACCTGATAAGCTTGCTTTAACATCTTATCTTCCATGACCTTACCTACTACAAACTGCTGCATATTATATACATTATCACTAATCTTTTTTACAGCATTAGCTAAGGATTTAGCTCTATTATGCTGCTCTACAGTATGCTCTGTTGTTTGAATCATCTGTGAGGTTGTTTCTTCAGAGAATTGTGTAATCTTATCAATATTTTCAGTTACTTCTTCAACCAGTTTATTATTTTGACCTGTGACATCTTTTATTTGCTCTAAGCTTTCTTTGCCTAGATTTAAAGTCCCTACTATGGATGCTAACTCTTTATTAGTATCTTCAATCACTTTACAATTCTCATCCATATATTTCATTTCTCCAACCATTGATTCTGTAATGGCTGTGATGTCATCTCTAAGTACATTTATTACCTCTTCGATTTTCTTAGATACTTTATCAGTTTCTTCAGCTAGTTTACCAACTTCCATAGCTACAACAGAAAAACCCTTACCATCTTCCCCTGCTCTGGCTGCTTCGATTGAAGCATTCAAGGATAACATCTTTGTTTCACTTGATATGGAATGAATTAGATCTACTAGCCCTCCTACCTCATCTGAATAGTTT
The DNA here is from genome assembly GCA_964539425.1 of uncultured Tissierellaceae bacterium. Classification (GTDB taxonomy): domain Bacteria; phylum Bacillota; class Clostridia; order Tissierellales; family Tissierellaceae; genus JAVKTS01. Next base: position 3,355 of record CAZIII010000071.1, read on the forward strand.
TTAAGCTTTATTATTTGATTAGAAGATTCCATTACCATTGTTTTGGAATTTTTTATTCTTTCTTCTATACCATCAATTTTCTGTAATCCATTTTGTGCTGAGGTAATTGAAGAAGAAATAAACTGAATTTTATCCATTATATCTTTTTCCATATCATCCATAGAATTAATTATCCTATCTGTTAATTCATTGGTTTTCTTTAGCATAAAAGATTGTTCAGTTGTATTTGAATCAGATATCTCTACTGAAGCTGCCACAAGCTCTGCGGAAGATAATGTATCATTTGAAAGCACTCCCAGTATCTCACATTCATTAAATATCTCAGTGGATATCTCTACTTGAGTCTTTAGATTATTTCTTATCTGTTTAGCTGCATTACGAATATTTTCTTTTACTTCCTCCGATAAAGATGCATCTTCTTGAATTGTGAAATCTAGGTCATTTATTTTTGATAGAAGTCTTATTATTTCACTTATTCCTTTGTTTTTCTCCATCTGGATTATTAATAAAGTAAATATTAATGAAAGAATTAGAGTTATTCCAATTTTAATATACTGATTTCCTAAATATATTGTTGTTAAATGATTAACTCCAAAAAATACAAATGCCAGCAATAAAACCTTAATAACACCTCTACTATCTCTTTTCAAATGATTTTCCCCCTCGTGCTTATTAGCAATACAATTTACCTTGCTCCGAAACATATACATCTTTAATTCCTTTTTCGACCAATTGTCTTCGGATTACTTCCCCTAGGTGAAGCAATTCTATATTCTTTGCCTTATTGAGCAATATTACTTTTCTACCATATGTTCTCTTAAATAATCCATCTTCACTTGATGCTAATTTTACAATATCATTGACATCTATATAATGTGGTACTTCAACGTCCAGAACAGATCTAAGGATTTCAAGTCTATGGACATGGTTCTCATCCAATGGCTTCCCTATGGCATCAAGGCCTATTACCCCTATTGTCATAGTTGTTATGCTTGGTACTACTGGTTCATGGCCAGCTGGAGCTTTTATTGGTTTCATCCTTGCTCCATCTGCCTCAATTAAGATTATATCAAATATTCCCATATTGTATATATCTATTACCTCGTCTTCTGTAATCCCCCGTATTTTCCCATCATCCATGCTTCTCCCAAATAGGGTTATTGAATTCTCTATTGGATAATAACCAAGGGGAAATTCTCCTAAAATAAACTCGTCATTATCCTTATGCTGATGATGAAAGATAACTGTTGTAGTTGTTACCAGGACTCTCTTCCCCACTGCTTTAAATTCCTTAGCCAGTATATCCATGGAGGTACTCTTCCCACCTGCACCTACAAATGCAATTACATGTTTTTTATCCAAATCTAATTCAAGAATCTCATGAATTTTCATTTTATGCACTTTCCCTAATAGCTTTCATTAGTTTTTCTGGCGTCACAGGTAATGCTGTAATCCTCACACCTGTGGCATTATAAATTGCATTTAGTATGGCTGGAGCTATTGGTATCATAACTGGTTCACCTATACCCTTTGCACCATAAGGAGCAGTGGATTCAGGGTCTTCTACTATAATATTTTTTACATCAATCATATCCATAGCAGTAGGTATTAGATATTTAGAGAACTTGTTGTTTTTCATTTTTCCATCTTCAAGTTTCAAGTCTTCGAATAGAGCATATCCTAGCCCCATTGCAAATCCTCCATCCATTTGACCTTCCAGTAATCTTGGATTTACTGCACGACCTGCATCTTGTGCAAATGTTGCCCTCAATACATTGACTACACCTGTTTCAGTATCTACTTCTACCTCTACTGCACATGCATTAAATGTATATGGCCAATAAGGGGCACCCTGGCCTGTTTCTTCATCCATTTGAGTTGTTTGTGCAGTAAATATACCACTAGCTTCAATTGTATTTTCTTCATTATATACCTTAGCTAACTCACTATAGGAAATCCTCTTCTGTGGAAAAAAGCTTAGTATTACTTCTCCTTTTTCAACTATCAATCCTGCTGTAGAATTTAAAGTTAATTCAGTTTTTGCCCTTTCAAATAATTCATTTCTCATATTTTCACAAGCAATTTTTATGGCATTTCCAGTATTATATGTTTGTCTAGTTGCAGCTGCAGTTCCCGAGTCAGGCATTAAGGATGTGTTCTCATGTACTAATTCAATATCCTCTACACCTATACCAAGTACTTCAGCACCTATTTGTTTCATAGCTGTCTTAGCACCTTGACCTACTTCTGTAACTCCACAATATATCCCAATCTTTCCTTCTGGAAGAAGCCTTACTATTGCTCTAGATATATCAGGAAAACCATTACCATAACCAGTTCCATAGAAAGAGATTCCTATACCTTTACCTGTTTTTTTCATATTGCCCCCTCCTTTACTTCTTCGGAGAAATTAAAATGTTTATCTACTTCTTCAATGCATTTATCTAAAGGTACACTATCTGTTAGAACTTGTCCTGTTGCTGTCATTGAACCTAATCTAAATATGTTTTTCATCCTAAATTCAATAGGGTCCATACCTAATTTTTCTGCCAGCATATCCATCTGTTGTTCGTGGGCTATAGGTACTTGAGTTGCACCGAATCCCCTCATTGCACCAGTAAATGGATTATTTGTATAGACTGCATAGGTATCTACTTTAACATTTGGAATCACATAAGGTCCCGTAGCGTGTACGCCAGCTTTTCTTAGTACATTTATCGCCCATGAGCAATGCGCACCAGAGTCCCCTATAATCTCCGCCTCCATATATTGCAAGAATCCATCTTCATCTGCACCAGTCCTATATTTCATAGTCATTGAGTGACGCTTGGAATGGGTTAAAAATGATTCTTCCCTTGAATATATAACCTTAACTGGTCTCTTTAATACCATAGTTGCTAATGCTAAATGAATCTGTGGAGATATATCCTCTCTAGCCCCAAATGCTCCACCTACTGCTGTATTAATTACCTTAACTTTTTCCTCAGCTAATCCTAAGTTAATCGCTATCTCTTCTCTGTCATAATGGGGATATTGAGTAGCTACTACTACGACTAATGTTCCATCTTCTTCAATATATCCTAATCCAGCTTCTGGTTGCAAAAATGCGTGTTCTACCATAGGTGAATAATATGTGTTTTCTACGATATGTTTACATTTTTTCTTTCCTTCTTCTATATCTCCGTGTCTTAATTTATAATTAAATACAATATTTGAATCTCCATGTATCTTAGGTGAGTCTTCCTTCATAGCCTCAACTGGATCAAATACAGCTGGCAAATCTTCATACTCTACTATAATTTTTTTATATGCTTCATCGCATATTTTTTCAGTTTCGCCAACAATAAAAGCTATAGGCTCACCAATCCTGATGACCTTTTTGCTTGCAAATACTTCATGGTCTTTCAATACTACTCCATGGATATTTTCTTTAGGTACATCTTTATAGGTAAATACCTTTAATACACCATCTATTTTTTCTGCTTCCTTTACATCTATTTTAATTTTTGCATGGGGCTTTTCTGACCTTAGGGTTTTTCCGTAAACCATATTGTCTAAATATATGTCCTGAGGATAAACTGCACTACCAGTAACTTTACTATATGCATCAACTCTTACAATATTTTTTCCTACTACATTTAGTTTCATTACTCTTCCTCCTCATCCATATATTTTATAGCCATCTCAGTTGCATCCAGCATCTTATTGTATCCTGTACACCTACATAGATTACCTGATATTCCCTCTCTTATCTCATCTCTATTTGGATGGGAATTTTTATCTAATAGAGCTTTTGTAGATAAAACCATACCAGGTATACAGAATCCACATTGTACAGCCCCTGCATCTATATAGGCTTGTTGTATAGGATGAAGTTTCCCATTTTTCTCCATACCATCTATAGTTGTAATATTGGATCCATTTGCTTGGAAAGCCATCACTAGACATGAGTTAACTGTCTCACCATCCATTATTACAGTACAAGCACCACATTCTCCTTCTCCGCATCCCTCTTTGGTGCCATGAAATCCTAGTTGGTCTCTTAACAAATCTATTAATCTCAAGTTTTCATCTACAGAAATTTCATATAATTTTTCATTTACTGTAAGGCTTATATTCTTCATGCTTTCACCTCATTCTTGAATTCAACTGCTGATTCTAAGACTTCTTGCAATATACTAGAGATAGCTGTTCTCTTATATGGTAAGGTAGATCTTCCTTTTAATCTTTCATCCATGGATTTTTGTAATACCTTTACTGCTCCTTCTATGGTTTGCTTTTCAATTTTCTTATCTAATAGGTATTCTTCCACTTCTGTTTCTCTCATAGGATATTTCCCCAAGGCTCCACTGGCAACTCTAGCAGATTTTATATTTTTATGATCATCAAATTCAACTAAGACAGCCATTGTAAGTCTGGATATTGCTAAAGCCTTTCTAAGTCCTAGCTTAGAAAAACTGAGAACTTCATTATTTTGGGGTTTCTTAAATCTTATTCTTGTAAGGAGTTCATTTTCTCTTATTTGATCATAATAATAATCTTCTAAAGCGACCTCCCTTACTCCTTTGGAACTAACAAGGCTTATAATACTCCCTAAAGCGATTAATGGTGGAACTGAATCTGCCGCTGCAGACCCATTGGCAATATTTCCTCCTATGGTTCCTTTATTTCTTATTTGTGGTGATCCTACCATTCTACAGGCTTTAAATAAACCATGTAAACTTCCTTGAAATAAAGGGTCTTCAACTATTTGAGTAAATGTTACTCCTCCACCTATGGTGATATATTCTCCATCATCCTCAATCTTTTTAAGCTCCTCTATTTTAGTGATATCTATTAACACCTTAGGTGATATTTTCTCATTTTTAAGGGCTATTACTATATCCGTTCCCCCTGCTACTATTTTTGCATCATTTCCATATTTACTAAGCAATTCTACAACTTCATCTATGCTATTTCCGTTATATACTTGATCCAAGGTCATTTTTACACCCCTCATAGTAAGATTCTTTATTTTAAAAAAGCCGCCTCCGTATAGAAGGCGGCCATTGGTTATTACATAAATATGGTCTTTGCTATAAATAATAATGCTAATACATACATTATTGGTGATATATCTTTTGCTTTTCCTGCTACTAATTTTAATAATACATATGAAACCATACCAAATACGATTCCTTCAGCTATACTATATGCAAAAGGCATCATAACTATTGTCAAAAATGCTGGTATTGCTTCTGTATAATCATCTAAATCAATTTCTTTAATTGGACTCATCATGAATAATCCAACTAATATTAATGCTGGTGCTGTTGCTTCTCCTGGTACCATTCCGAATAATGGTGCAAGTATTAGTGATAAACCAAACATAATTCCTGTAGTTAAAGCAGTAAGTCCTGTTCTACCACCATCTGAAACTCCTGCTGCTGATTCTACGAAAGTAGTAACTGTGGATGTACCTAAGCAAGCACCAACAGTAGTACCTATAGCATCTGCTAAAAGAGCTTCTTTTACTTTAGGTAATTTGCCATCTTTGTCTAACATACCTGCTTTTGAGGATACTCCAATTAAAGTACCTACAGTATCAAATACGTCAACAAATAAGAATGTGAATACTACTATAAGCATCTCCCAAGTGAATATACTAGCCCACTCAAACTTCATAAATACTGGAGCTAATGATGGAGGTGCTGAAAATATTCCTAAAAATGTTCCATTAGGCATATAACTAACACCCATTGGTATACCAATGATTGTTGTAATTAAAATACCAAAAAATAATGCTCCTTTTACC
>CAZIII010000071.1:9158-9491 GCA_964539425.1 uncultured Tissierellaceae bacterium
TTAATATCATTTCCACCAGTATTAGTGTAATCTCCTTTTACATTTCTAGCTAAAAGGAATCCTGTAACTACAAGTCCAATTAGTGCTAGTAATGGTCCATTAGCTGTTAAGTCACCTAAATTAAGTATTGTTCCACCTTCTTTTACTACAATTCCTGCATTTGTGAAACCTATTAATGCTATAAATAACCCTATACCTACAGATACTGCCTTCTTTAAATTCATAGGGATTGAGTTGAAAATTGCTTCTCTTACTTGGAAAAATGATAATAAAATAAATATAATCCCTTCAATAAATACTGCTGTTAAAGCAAATTGCAATGTGTGTCCCATA
>CAZIII010000072.1:0-9211 GCA_964539425.1 uncultured Tissierellaceae bacterium
GAAGCTCGTCGGGCTCATAACCCGAAGGTCATAGGTTCAAATCCTGTCCCCGCAATTAATTGAATATGTAGTCAATTATGCCCAGATAGCTCAGTTGGTAGAGCAGAGGACTGAAAATCCTCGTGTCGCTGGTTCGATTCCGGCTTTGGGCATTTTGTTATGGGATATTAGCTCAGTTGGTAGAGCACTAGACTTTTAATCTAGGTGTCCCGGGTTCGAACCCCGGATGTCTCAGTTTCTTAAGACCGTAAGGTCTTTTTTTGATGTTGCAATACAATGATGTACTAATGTATAATAGAGATATAATTTGTAAATTATGGTACTATATGACTGATTCTAATTATTATGAGAGGATATGTACTAAGTATGACAAAATTAATTAAAAAAGGCATTAAGGTCTTAGGCAGCCGTGTTGTTATAGTTGGAGTACTATTGTTGATTCAAATTAGTTGGTTTGTAATGGTGATTGAATACATTGGTAGATACTCGGAGCTTATTAATAGTATTCTAACTTTAATTAGCATTATTGTAGTATTATGGCTTGTTAATAAGGAAGACAATCCCGCATATAAACTTGCATGGGTGATACCAATTTTACTTTATCCTTTAATGGGCGGGTTAATGTATATATTCATGGGTAATAAAAAGCCAAGTAAAGATCTTAGAAAAAGAATGGCAAATATATACGAGATAACAGGTCCATATATGGAACAAAGAAAGGAAATTATTGATGAGATTAAAAAAGACAATAAATCTGTTGCCAATCAAGTATCTTATATATCAAATATAGCAAAATTTCCTATATATAAAAATAGTACAGCAACATATTATAAAAATGGAGAAGAGAACTTCTACGCAATTAAGGAAGAATTAGAAAAAGCAAAGCACTATATCTTTATGGAGTATTTTATCATACAAGAAGGTGTTATGTGGAATGATATTCTTTCAATATTAGTAAATAAGGTAAAGGAAGGAGTTGAAGTACGTCTTATTTATGATGATATGGGATGTTTAACTACTCTTCCGACTCATTATTACAAGCAGATGGAGAAGTTAGGAATTCAATGTATCTCTTTTAATAAATTCATACCAATACTCTCTATAGCCATGAATAATCGAGATCATAGAAAGATAATTGTGATAGATGGATCTACAGCTTTTACAGGTGGTATTAACTTAGCAGATGAGTATATTAACGTGAAAGAAAGGTTTGGTCACTGGAAAGATACAGGTGTCATGATTAAAGGAGAAGCTGTATGGAACTTTACAATAATGTTTCTGCAGATGTGGAATAGTGTAAAGACTACTGATAATGATTATAGTATCTATCGTCCTAATGTATATCATATAGAAGAATTTAAAACAGATGGATATATTCAACCTTATGGGGATACACCACTAGATAGTGAGGCTGTGGGAGAGAATGTATACCTTAATATTATTAATAGTGCAAAAGATTATGTATATATATTTACACCCTATCTTATTATTGATAATGAGATGATGACAGCTCTTTGTTTAGCAGCAAAAAGAGGAGTAGATGTAAGAATTGTAACACCAGGAATACCTGATAAAAAATATGTATTTTTATTAACACAATCTTATTATGGGCAATTATCAAAGTCGGGTGTTAAAATTTATGAGTATACACCTGGTTTTCTACATGCAAAGAGTTTTGTGTGTGATGATGAGATTGCAACTGTTGGAACTATAAATATGGACTATAGAAGCTTATTTTTACATTTTGAATGTGGTGTATTGTTATATCAATGTGAAGCAATTAAATATATTAAAGAAGATGTATGGGAAACAATTCATGTAAGCAAAGAGATAAAAGAATATAGCAGCTTTTTACCTAAGCGTTTGATGCAGGCTGTTCTAAGGTTATTTGCACCTCTTATGTAATGGTAATATTAAGTTACTTTATTAGGATATTAAAATATAAGTTTTATTATTATGGGTGGGAGAAAAAATGTTAAGGATTGCAATATGCGACGATGAATCATCTTATGTAGAGAAGATGATTAAGTACATTATGGATTATAATAAAGATAGATTGAACCAAATTGAGATCAATGAGTTTTACTCAGGTGAGAGTTTGGTAAATCACATTGTTAAGGGAGAATTATTTGATATTATATATCTCGATATTGAAATGGATAAGTTGGATGGTATAAGCACTGCCATTACAATTCGCGAATATGATATTAATGTACTACTAATATATGTATCAAGTCATGAGAGTTATTATAAGCAGTTATTTGAGGTAGAACCATTTCGATTTATTAAGAAACCAATTAATAAAAATCAATTTAAGGATGTATTAGAGAAGGCAATATCTCGGTTAGAAAAGGTATCTGAGGATTTCCATTTTCAATATAACAAAAGTATTATTAAACTACCTCTAAAAGATATTATGTATTTTGATAGTCAAATTAGAGTGGTAAACATATATACAGAGAATCAAATATATACCTATTATGATAAGTTAGATAATGTTGAGAAAAAAGTTAAAGAAATTACTAATATGTTTATACGAGTACATAAGTCATATCTAGTTAATTATAGCTATATAAAACAATGGGAATATGCACAGGTTACATTGTACAATGGATATATTATTCAGATTAGTGAAGATAGAAGGAAAATGATTCGAAAGAAATATATGGAACTCATCGGAGGTATAAATAGTGGAACCTAGATTAGTTGGAATAATATATGGGATAACTGAACTCTATCATATCATTAGTTTAAATGAAGTTATGAAAATTCATTTTAAAAAAAGAAAAGATATTAAAATGTATTCTATTTTGGTTTGGAGTAGTTTTGTAATCTTTTTAAATCTAATAAATTATTTTTATTTAAGTCAATGGATAAATATTATAACCTTATTTGTAATATTGTTTGCTTGTTGCCATATTTTATATCACGGAACTATTAAGAATAAAATTGTCACAGTAATATCAATATGCATACTAGGTGCTGCTATGGAAATGATCGTAGCCTGTGCTTTGTACCTAATACAAAACAGTCAATTTATTGATTTAACTAATAATGTTATGTATCAGATGTTCGGTTCTATCACTTCAAAAATACTTTTATTTGTTGTTGTAAAGGTAATCAATAAGTTTACGGGATCACATAAGGTTAATTCCCCATTAAGCTATTGGGTAAGTTTATTAGGTATATCTTTAGGAAGTATCTATATTATATATGTGGTTACAAAAGCCAACTTAATCATAGAAAAGTCTAGCTTTAGACTTTATTCTATGATATTATTTATCGTTGTTATATTTATTAACTTACTTAGTTTTTTTCTATACGATCAAATGCTTGCAAAGACAGAGAAAAACTTGAAAAGTGCATTATTTCAGCAACAAGCTGAATATTATGCCAAGCAGTATGAAGAAAGGGAATCTTCAGAATTGGAGATTCGAAAACTAAGACATGATTACATGAATCATTATATATGTATTCATGAATATGCAAAAAATAATGATTACGAAAAAATTAATAAATATATTGAAAACGCCTTTATTGAAGTCAATAATTCATATTGTAAAGTACAAAGTGGAAATATTGCGATTGATTCATTAATTAATTATAAGCTTAATTATGCAAAACAATACAATATTCAAATAGATGCATCATTAGAGATACCTAAAGATGTAGGTATAGATCATACTACACTTTGTATCTTAATAGGTAATGCTCTTGATAATGCAATTGAAGCATGTAAAAAAATAGTGGAAGATAATCCAACCATTAAATTATTTATGAAATATACCAACAAGAATCTGTATATCCATCTGACTAACCCATATGACGGAGGCTTAATTAAAGATAGAAAAGGGAAATTATTAACGACTAAAGAAGATAAAGATAATCATGGTCTAGGATTAGACTCAATATGTAGTGCAGCTAAAAGATACAATGGAATTGTTGAAACAGATGATTCTAATAACACATTTGATTTGAAAATATTATTATATGGAACTTAATAGAATAGAAATAATGACGAGTTAAATCGTAATTATTACATGCATGTCCTATTAAAAAAAAAGTGTGATATCATCTTGGTATCACATTTTTTAATAGGAGGAGTTATATGAATATAAAAGGAAAAAAAATTAGCAAACTATTGGCAGTATTATCTTTAACTGTTGCAACAGCAAGTGCAAATCAAGTATGTTATTGGTGGTTTAATCAACCGGAGATGCCAGAGAGTGGTAAATCACTAAGGAAATTCTAAATTGATAGAAAAAATATCAGCGAAATTAACAAATTACATAATTAAAAATGGTAGTATTCATGAAAATGAGAAAGAAATATATGAGTACGGTATGACCTCTTTTATTGCAATGGGTTGTAATACTATATCTTTTTTTCTCATTTCTTATATGTGTGATATGTTTTTCGAAGGAATTATCTATGGAGCCTTATTCATAATATTGAGGATATATGCGGGGGGAGCCCATCTATCTAAGAATATTTCTTGTTTTATTGCATCTAGCGGTTTAGTGATAGGCACGCTACTTCTGGTTAAATATACCTCCATAAATCAAAGTATAATTATTACTCTTACAATGATTATGGCTCTTGTTATATGGACTTTATCACCTGTTGAAGCAAAAAACAGGCCATTAGACATGATTGAATATAAAGTATATCGCTATAGGGCGAGGGCTGTATTATTACTTGAATTATTTATAATGATTGTATGTGTATATATAGGAATACAACGACTTGGTTATATTATTTCATATGTAATAATAGAGATTGGCACCATAATGATTATAGGCAAAATAATAAATGCTAGTTACATTAAAAAAAAATAAGATTTATTTAATTAGAAAGGGAAATTTCATGTTATACATAACTATGTTAAGGTGTCGACAAAAAGAAAAGTTAGCATGTCTTACTCACTATAATAATAAATTTATACTACTTAAAAATGAAGAAAAGATTCTAAAGAGAAAAGTAGCAAGTAATGATAAAGACGGGGAACTAATCTTAAAATTAAAGGAAATAATAAATGAGATATTAGAAGTAAAAAGAATTATTGTTAATATTGAGTTTGATATTAAGGACAATAATTATCATATAGAAATGGAAGAAGCAAAACTTTCAAGAGAAGCTTCAAAAGCAAAAGCGAGGGTGATGAAATCAAAAATGAATAAACACTGTGAGGAAAAATTGAAAAGTCAGTTGGCCTAATATTAATTACATATCTATGAAAGGATGATGAGAGTATACACATCATCCTTTCATTTTTCTTGAATTATATTGTCAGATAGGGTAACATGATTACAGAATAACAAAGAAGATTGGTCGTGACCTTATGAAGTCATTATATAAAGAATTAAAAGAATACAATAAAGAAAATTATTATCCCATGCACATGCCAGGTCATAAGAGAAATATAAAGCTTCTAAATATGGACAATCCATATAGTATAGATATTACAGAGATAGATGGATTTGATAATCTAAGTGATCCCAAAGATATTATTAAGAATATTATAGCTAGGTCATCTAAATTATATAAGTCTATGTATACATACCTTTTGGTAAATGGAAGTACAGTAGGTATTCTAGCAGGTATAGCAGCATCCGCTAATAAAGGAGATAAGGTTTTATTGGCAAGGAACTGTCATAAATCAGTATATAATGCAGTTATCCTCAATGAATTAATTCCTATATATATTTATCCACAAATCATAGATGATTTTGGCATCAATAGTGGATTAAATCCTGAAGATATTGAAAACATGTTGACACTTCATCCTGATATAAAGCTTATTATTATAACTTCTCCCACTTATGAAGGAATAATATCTAACATTAAAGAGATAGTAAAGATTGCACATGGCCATAATATTCCATGTATGATTGATGAAGCCCATGGTGCACATCTTGGATTGCATAATAGTTTTCCTAATAACTCAATAAAATATGGGGCAGATATAGTTATACATAGTTTACACAAAACACTACCATCATTTACACAAACAGGTTTAATACATGTGAATTCTAATATTGTTAATTCAGAAAGAGTACAAAAATATCTTAATATATATCAAACTAGTAGTCCATCATATATTCTTATGGCGGGAATTGATAAGTGTATAGAGATTATAGAGAATAATGGTGAGCCTTTATTTTTAGAATATAAGAAAAATTTAGATGATTTCTATAAAAGTATGAAAAATCTGAAACGTCTAAGAATATACAATGGATATAAAAGTTATAATTTCGATCCATCTAAGATAGTAATCTCTGCAAAAGGCTCCAATATTACAGGTAAGGAATTGTATCATATTCTTTTACATAAGTATAAAATTCAATTAGAGATGGCATCAGTAGATTATGCTCTTGCTATGACAAGCATATGTGATACAGATGAAGGATTTCAAAGGCTAGAGCATGCCCTGCTTGAAATAGATCAAAATATAGAGCTTGTATCTAAGATAGATATACGCTTTGAACAAACATATTTAAAGATGGATATGTCACCATATGAAGCATCAATTCAAGAAGGTGAACTAATATTATTCATACATAGTCAAGGAAGGATTGCTAAGGAATCTATATATGTCTATCCACCTGGAATCCCAATCATTGTTCCAGGAGAGATAATTAACAATCAAGTAATTGAAAGAATTGAAGTATATAAGAGATTGGGCCTAGATGTAATTGGCTTTGAAGATGATCATAAAGAATGGATTTATGTAATAAAGGAAGAATGCAGTAGGGGGAACTAATCATGCCAAAGATATATATTATTATGGGAAAAAGCGCCACGGGAAAAGATACTATATATAAGAAGATAACAGAATTGAAAGAACTTGAACTAAAAACAGTAGTACTATATACAACAAGGCCTATACGAATTGGTGAAGCCAATGGAGTAGAATACTTTTTTGTAACTGAGAAAAAGTTAGATGAATTCCAAAAGTCTAATAAGATTATAGAATATAGAGGTTATGATACCATTCATGGATTATGGAGCTATTTTACTGTAGATGATGGACAAATAGACCTTGAAAATAATAATTATATTATGATTGGTACATTAGAATCTTATGAACAGATTAAAAAGTACTATGGAAAAGAAAATGTTGTACCAATATATATTGAAGTAGATGATGGAATACGGCTTACAAGGGCACTTATGAGAGAAAGGGAACAGAAGAATCCTAAGTATGCTGAGTTGTGTCGAAGATATCTTGCTGATGAGAAAGACTTCTCTGAAAGTAAAATAATAGAACAAGGGATAGATAAAAGATATAGCAATGAAGACATGGATACTTGCGTTAAGCAAATTATTGATGACATAAAGAATCTATGATATAATGCAACTATACAATTATTTATTGTATCGTTATGTACTATTACGGGGGTAACCATATGGATCTTAAGATAAATCAATTACAAAATATAAATCACTTAGATCCCAAGCCAGCAGTCCAAGAAACAGATGGTTCTTTTAAGTATACCCTTATTAGCAATATTGAGGAACATGAGTTACAGGCACGTCTAACTCTATTGATGGAAGATATCGTCCAACAAGGAAAGAAATTGACCAAGCACATGGATGTTAGGGACATGAAGAGATATAGAGGGCTAATTAAGGATTTTATGAACGAAGTAGTTAATCGCTCTCATAAGTTTAGTAGAGAGAACTTCCTTGATAAGAGAGGAAGGCATCGGGTTATTGGAATTATTCGTTTAATCGACCAGAACCTAGATGAACTTGCAACTGAATTAATAAAAGAAGAGCAAGATCAACTATTAATATTGAATAAAGTGGATGAGATTCGAGGGTTACTTCTTGATATATTTACTTAATAAATAGAAGGAGTGTATATATGTTTAACTTTAATAAAGTGGTAGGCCATGAACAAGTGGTTGCACATATTCAAAATGCAGTTAAACTGAATAAAATATCCCATGCATATATTATTAATGGCGAAAAAGGTATGGGAAAAAAGATGTTGGCAAATTTATTTGTTCAGACACTCCAATGTGAAAAGGGTGAAATTAATCCTTGTGGATCATGTCAGTCTTGTGTGCAAATGAAGGATGGCAATCAACCAGACGTGATTAATGTAACTCATGAGAAGGCGAGTATCGGTGTAGATGATATTAGACATCAGATTAATAATAGCATGGGTATTAAGCCGTATATTAGTAAGTATAAGATATACATTATAGATGATGGTAATAAGATGACAGAACAGGCTCAGAATGCCTTATTAAAGACAATTGAAGAGCCACCTGCTTATGGAATTATTATAATATTAACTGAAAATGCAGATAAACTTCTTCCAACAATCTTATCAAGATGTGTTACCTTGAATCTAAAGCCAATTCATACAGAAGCAATTAAGGAATCTTTAATGAAGGATTATCAGATTCCGGATTATGCAGCAGGTATAAGTGCTATGTTTAGTCAAGGTAATATGGGAAAGGCAATTAGATATGCTACTTCTGATGAATTTATTCAGAGAAAAGAAGAAGTTCTTCATATTCTAAGACATATAGAAGAGATGGAACTTCACGAAATTATAGACGCAACAAAAGATATATCAAAAAACAAGCTTGAGATTAATGATTATATTGACTTAATGATACTTTGGTATCGTGATATATTAATGTTTAAGGTAACAAAAAACCCTAATCTAATTCTATTTAAAGAAGAATATAAATATATATCTGATCAAGCAAATACTAGAGACTATGAAAGTATAGAAAATATTATCCATGCAATGGAAAAAGCAAAGGTGAGATTAAAAGCTAATGTTAACTTTGAGATTGCAATGGAATTGATGTTACTTACATTAAAGGAGAACGATAATGATTAATGTAATAGGAGTAAGATTTAGACAAGCAGGGAAGGTTTATTTTTTTGATCCTACCGGGCTTACAATTACACAAGGGCAATCTGTTATTGTGGAAACTGCAAGGGGAATAGAATATGGTAAGGTCGTACTTGCACCAAGAGGTGTTACAGAGGATAAAGTAGTACAACCTTTAAAGCCAGTTATAAGAGTCTCTACAGAAGAAGATGATGAGATTCAAATGAAGAATAAGATAAAAGAAAAAGATGCATATAATATCTGTCTAGAGAAGATTCAAAAACATGGACTAGAGATGAAACTAATTGATGCAGAATATACCTTTGATAATAATAAAGTGCTTTTTTATTT
>CAZIII010000072.1:9221-9469 GCA_964539425.1 uncultured Tissierellaceae bacterium
CTGGCAGCAGTATTTAAAACAAGAATTGAGCTAAGGCAGATTGGTGTTCGAGATGAAACAAAGATTGTAGGTGGAGTAGGAATATGTGGTAGATCGTTATGCTGTAATACTCATCTATCAGAGTTTGCTCCAGTCTCTATTAAGATGGCCAAAGAACAGAATCTATCTTTGAATCCTACTAAAATATCTGGGGTATGTGGAAGATTAATGTGTTGTTTAAAATATGAAGAAGAAGCTTATGAGGAGCT
>CAZIII010000073.1:0-3864 GCA_964539425.1 uncultured Tissierellaceae bacterium
GTCACTGTTTGCCTTCTCATTATGTAATCTATCTGGTTAAACATTTTATTTATTAAAGGTATTTGATTTGCATCTATTAAATCTTGAGGGGTAATTGATTTAGGCTTCTTAGCCACTTCTTCCTTTGTACTAAATAGGCTAAGATTGTTTTTTATATAAAGCTGCTTTAAGCTTAAAAATTTCACCTTATAATTATATTTGTTTTCCTCTTCCCCAAAAGTCTTCTCAACTATACCTTTACTAGCCCAAAAATCCCAAGCCTTAAGTACATCATCTAAAGGTATTTCTAAATGTTTTGCTATGGTTTGGTTTGTTACATCTATTTTCCCATCTTTATCATGGGCATATTTATATCCCAATAAATACACTTTAACATAAGTTCCATTTGCCATAGGCATATAATCATTAATAAATATATTTTCTATAGGAGTATCTCCTAAATCCATATCTGTAGTTTCAAGGGTAAAGCTCATATTATCAACTCCTAGGTTATTTCTATATATTATTGCCTTAAGCTAAAGAATCTTTTCCTATCTAAGGACATTTTGTAAATATAATTATATATCTTTTCCTCTTTTATTACAAAAGAAGATTTTTCTAATAAATAATAAGGATTTGTTAAATCTAATCCTGAATCAAAAAATTCATCTAGATAATACCCTATGGCCTTGAAACCTATTTTTTCATATAATCTAAAAGCCCGTTTGTTAAATTCTGCCACCTCTAATATCATTCTTCTCATTCTCATTCCAGTAAAGTAATATGCTAGAAATGTTTCTAGAATTTCTGTGCCATATCCTTTATCCACTTGATTTGGATCTAATACAAGGCCTAATGTAGACTCCCTAGTAAATTTTTTTATATTTTTAATTCCCATATATCCTATCAGTTCATCACTTTCATTTCTTATACTAAAATATTTATTGATAAACCTATTTGTTTTTATTCTATACCACATCTTAATATCTCTATCACTCAACTTTGGAAAATTATAATCTTCTAAAAGTGGATTCTCATGAAATCCCCATTTTCTCATAAGATATACATCATCTACCTTCAAAGGCCTAATAGTAATTCTTTTCCCCTTTATTTCCAAATCCTTCACCTTCTCCATAAAATTATAGACCCTTTCACTATGCTCAAGCAGATACTCTATCCAAATATTGCTATATCATTCTGAGCACAGTGAAGGATCTAATATCTATTCACTATTTATTATTCATTATTGGCTACTTTAATCATTCCCTAACTATATTAACAAATTTCGTAAATTCCTTCTTAAATACAAGTTCAATGCTTCCAGTTGGACCATTTCTATGTTTTGCAATGATTACTTCTCCTATATTCTTCTTTTCAGAATCCTCATGATAATAATCATCCCTATATAGGAATAATACCACGTCTGCATCCTGCTCTATGGCTCCTGATTCTCTTAAGTCTGATAATATAGGTCTATGGTCAGATCTAAGTTCTGGTGCTCTACTAAGCTGCGATAGGGCTATTACAGGGCACTCCATCTCCTTAGCTAAAGCCTTTAAGCCTCTAGATATGGCTGAAATTTCCTGTTGCCTACTCTCCTGACGCCCATCTAATTGCATTAGCTGCAAATAATCTATCATTATAAGATCTAGACCCTTTTCTATCTTAAGCCTTCTACATTTTGCCTTCATTTCCATTAAGGAAATACCTGCTGTATCATCTATAAATATATTCGCCTGAGACAAGGGAGCCATGGAATTGATTACCTGCATCCATTCATTCTCATCTAGTCTTCCTGATATTATCTTCTGAAGATCAACATGAGCTGTGGCGGATATCATCCTTTGCACCAATTGTTCCTTAGACATCTCTAAGGAAAATATGGCTACTTTTGCATTACCTTTAAAAGCAGCATTAGTTACAATATTTACAGAGATTGCAGTTTTACCCATGGATGGTCTAGCTGCCAATAAAACTAAATCAGATTTTTGCAAACCAGATAATTTATTATCCAAATCTATAAAGCCTGTAGTAAGACCAGTTAATCCTCCTCCACTTGCAGCTCTAGCTTCAATCTGGGAAAAACTATTCAGTAAAACTTCAGACAATGGAGAAAAACCTTCCCTATGTCTTCCCTGAGTAATATCAAAAATAGATTTTTCTGCTTGTTCTATTATTGCACTTACCTCATCAGCATTTTCATAAGACTTGGCTGTTACTTCGTCACAGGACCTAATCAATCTTCTAAGTGTGGATTTTTCTTCTACAATCTTACAATAGTATTTTACATTGGCAGTTGTAGCTATTCCAGATGCAAGATTAGCTAAATAAGTAACTCCACCAGTGTTCTCCAGTGTACCTCTTGTCTTAAGTTCCTCTGATAAGGTAATCAAATCTACTGGTTCATTTTTGTTGAATAAAATTAATATTGCTTCATATATTTCCTTATTCGCTTCTTTGTAGAAATCATCTGATCTTATAATCTCCACTGCAGTATTTATAGCTTCCTTATCTAATATCATAGCTCCAAGAACAGATTGTTCTGCCTCCAAACTATGGGGAGGAATACGTCCAATTAATTGATTTTCTATTTGAACCACCTCATTATTGTTCTTTTACATTAACAGTTAACTTTGCAGTTACCTCTGGATATACTTTTACATCCACACTTGTAGTTCCAAGGGATTTAATATTATCCTTTAGCTCAATCTTTCTTCTATCTATATCAATTTTATGCTGTGACTTTAATCCATCAGCTATGTCCTTAGAAGTAATAGAGCCGAAAAGTCTTCCACCTTCTCCAGATTTTCCTTGAATTACCACATTAATACTCTCTATCTTAGCTTTTAGCTCTAAAGCTTCCTTGTGTTCATTTTCTTTTCTTTCAGCTTCTTTTTCTTTGTTTTCTTTCCATTTCTTTAGATTACCTGGTGTTGCCTCTATTGCATCACCCTTTGGAAATAAGAAGTTTCTAGCGTATCCATCCTTTGCATTTACTAAATCTCCTTCTTTACCTAATCCTTTTATGTCCTTCGTTAATATTACCTTCATTCTACTTCACCTTCCTTTAAGTATTTATCTATAGTTTCTCTTAGTAAGACTTCTGCCTCATCCATGGTTATATGGTCTAATTGAGTTCCAGCAGATGTTAAATGCCCTCCGCCTCCAAGCTTTTCCAGAATTAACTGTACGCTAACATTTCCTAATGACCTTCCACTTATATGGAGTTTATTATTCACATATGTCATTACAAAGGATGCCTCAACACCATTTATTTCTAGCAATTCATCTGCAGCCTGAGCTGCAATTAGAAGTGAACCTTCCATCTGAGTTTCAAGTCTACCTATTGCTATTATATCAAAAATTATCCTAGCTGACTTTGTTACTTCTGCCTTATAAATAAAAGTATCAAAATCATCCCTAAATAGCTGCCTAACTACTGTTGTATCTGCACCAGCCCTTTTAAGTATAGAGGCTGCTTCAAATGTCCTAACCCCTGTTTGAAAACTGAAATTCTTCGTATCTACAGTAATTCCGGCCATCAAGGCTTCTGCTTCAAACTTAGTAAGATTAATCTTATCACTCATATATGATAATACTTCTGTAACCAATTCACAGGTAGAAGATGCATATGGCTCCAAATAGGTAAGTACTGGATCCTTAATAAATTCTACTCCCCTTCTATGATGGTCTATTAATACTACCTTAGGTATTAGCTCTAAGAGCTCAGGGGCCTCTGTAAAGCTTGGCTTATGATTGTCTACTACTACCATCAAAGAATTTTCTCCTGCTAATTCAAGAGCTTGCTCTGGCGTTATAATCTGTTCTAAAAGCTCAGGTTGTTCCTGCCTTAACTTTTCATAAATATTTTTAATAGATGGATTT
>CAZIII010000073.1:3874-9306 GCA_964539425.1 uncultured Tissierellaceae bacterium
AACTAAATATCCCACCTTATTTCTGTCATTTATAGCTCTAAGTACTCCTATTCCCGCACCAAAGGAGTCCATATCAGGATTCTTATGACCCATAACAAACACTCTATCTCCTTGATCTATAAGCTGTCTTAGGGCATATCCAATGACTCTAGCCTTTACCTTATTTCTTTTTTCCATAGCTTTGGATTTACCACCGTAAAAATTAAGGGTCTTACCCCATTGTGTTACAGCTTGATCTCCACCCCTACCCAGGGCAATATCTATAGCTGCTCGTGCATTTTCATAGGATTCAAAAGGATTGTTACCACCTGCTCCAACTCCCATACTCAATGTAATCGGTATGGTATTACCCACATCTAATTCCCGCATTTGATCTAAAATATCAAATTTCTTGCTTTCTATATCCTTTAATGCAGTATTTTCCATGATAATTAAATATTTATCATTTTCATATTTCCTTACAATCCCATTATATTTTGAAAAGTATCCATTAATATTTTTATCAATCTCTGCCATAACTAAGGGCCTATTTATCTCTGGAGTACCACTTCTTACATCATCATAATTGTCCACGTATGCAAGTGCAATAACTAATTTTTCTCTATTATATCTTTGCTCTAGGTTAACAAGATTTGTATTATCAACCCAGTAAAGCATTACAATCATACTATTATTACTATTAATTTTTTTTGTGTCTACTAAATTTGGATATACCTTATAGTTTCTTTCTTGAAACTTTACATTAACCGGTTTCATATCATTATCTTTAAAAATTCCATCCAGAGATATCCCTGGAATTAAATTGATTATTTTCTCATTTAATATTTCTCTCTCTTCCATCATCTTTAGAAAAGGTGTATTATACCAACTTACTCCCATGTTTTCATCTAAGATAACTAATGGAAAAGGCATGTTAAATATGGCATGTTTTGTTGCTGAATCAAATTCTTGTGATAAACTCTCCACAAGCTTTACTAACTCTCGCTTCTTTTTATTAATTGCTTTTATATTATGAAATATCAAATACCCTAATATAATAAATCCAATAAAGGATAATAGGGGTTGATAAAAAGCCATAATTATATTTAATAACCCAATCATAAAAAGATAGATATAGCTGTTATCAAATTTAAAATTTATTTTCTTTTTCATTATAATCCTCCTATAAGGATTTTTGCCTTCTTATTTTTCTCAAATCAAAAATTGAATCAAATATTCCAATGAAGGATATAAGCCCTCCCATTGGTACAAATATAATATTCAAGGCTAAAAGTATTACTCTAAAAACTAATGGAATCTTGGATTTAATACATAGAAAATCTAAAACCGATAATCCCTGCATAAAAAATATAAAGCTAGCTAAGAATATAATATTGTAAAGTAGTGCTTCGTGATATTGTATCTCTAGTTTCTTAAATATAAATGTAGTTAAAATCATAATTCCGATGCCTGGTATGATATTATTAGGAAGTTTAAACCTTGAAAATTTTTGTGGACTAATAGTCCCATAACCCATTTTCCGTAATATCTTAGAAGATAATAATAGGTTAAGATAGCTTATTCCTAATGAAAAAATTCCTACAAATGAAGGTATGAGTACTATCAAGACTTTATATGTACTTTCAAGAAGATCCTTTGTCTGAAGTATTTCATAATTTGTCATTTCCATTTCCTTCAACATTTCTATTTGCATGGTTAAATACTGTGTAAAAATTTGTTCCGTTTGTTTTCCAATATCTAAATTAGATATATTTACCTCAAAAAGTGTAAGTAAAATAAAAGAAACAAAAAAGACTATTGTGGAAATTATTATTGTTTCCATATTAGTTTTTCTTTTGACAATACAATAATTTATACCAATGCTTAGTGGTGCAAATAATATCATTAATGATAACCCTGAGGAAACTCCAAGAAGGATGCTTACTATTATAAATGTTGCTATCATGGATATAAAATTAGTATATATACCATTTCTCACACCTAAAACCACAAAGGGTAGTGGAATAATTAGTATCAACAAAGGCAGAAAGTGAAGCCCAAAGACTATGAATAGTGACATAATACAAACCACCACTATACTCTCAATTATGCTTTTCTTTATCTTATCATTATTCTCCAATAATTTCACCTCTAATCTTTATCTTGGTCAATAAACTCCAACAGCAAACTTAAGTCTCCATACCATCTCTCAATTTTATGCTCTTCTATGAGATTTATCTTAATATTGTCTCTTAGTGCTGATTTTATACTTTCAAAACTTAAGCCTAATCTTTTGCCCAACAACAAGGATTCTAATACTAAATTAGAGATAATATCCTCAATGTTTTCCATTGTATTCTCTTCACCATTAGCTAAGCTAGTATATAGATTCCCCACAGTACTAAGTAATTGAGCTTTTAGCCATTCTACAGTTCTCATATTCTTTATAATATCTATGTCTTTATTTTCCATACAATTCCCCATCCTCAAATTATATTTTAACCTTACTAAAATAATACAAAGTAAAGAGACATAAGTCAAATAAAAAAGAGAGGATATCCTCTCTTATTCTGCACTATATGGCAATAATGCTACTTGTCTTGATCTTTTTATAGCTGTAGTTAGCTCTCTTTGGTGCTTTGAGCAATTTCCAGAGATTCTTCTTGGAAGAATTTTTCCTCTTTCAGTTATATATTTTTTAAGTTTGTTTATTTCTTTATAGTCAATAGATTTTGATTTATCTGCACAAAAACTACAGATTTTTTTTCTAGGTTTAAATCTTCTTTGCATCTTCTTACCTCCTTCTAGAATGGAATATCGTCATTATCAGTAGGATGGAAACCTTCTATACCACCAAAATCTGAACTAGGATCGCTAAATCCTTGGGATTTATTTGAATCTCCCCATTCTAAGAATTCAACATTAGACGCTACAACTTCAGTTGTATATCTTTTGACACCATCTTTTTCATATGAGCCAGTTTGAATTCTTCCTTGAACAGCGACTAGCCTACCCTTTGCAAGATAGTTAGCACAATTTTCTCCCATTTTACCCCATACAACTATGTTGATGAAGTCAGCTGTTGGCTGATTTCTAGATTCCATTTCCTGCTTTTTCTCTTTAGAAAGTCCCCTATCTACTGCCATACTAAATCTAGCAACTGCAGTACCAGATACAGGTATATACCTTAGTTCAGGGTCTCTTGTTAGTCTTCCAACTAATACAACATTATTCAAATCTTTCACCTACCCTTAGATTATTCGTCTTCTCTAATGATCATGTGTCTCATAATGCTGTCTGAAATTCTAGCAACTCTATCTAACTCTTTTATTACTTCAGGCGTACCTTCAAAGTTGATAAGTACATAATACCCTTCACCAATATCATCAATTAGATAAGCTAACTTTCTAATTCCCCATTCATCAGTGGTTGTAATAGTGCCATCTGCTTCAATTATTCCTTTGAATCTCTCAAGTATTTGAACTCTTTTCTCTTCTTCGCTTGGATTGAAGATAATCATCGCTTCATATTTTCTCATATATTTCACCTCCCTGTGGACTATCGGCTCTATCTAATGATAGAGCAAGGATTTCCAAAGTATTATACCATTAATGGACATAGTATGCAAGAAATAATTTAAAAATTCGTTTGTCTTGACAGGTGTATATACACCTACTATAATAGTATTATCATAATATCATTAGGAGGTCTTCATATTGAATACAAAAAAATTAACATTATCAGCTTTACTTACAGCATTAGCAATTCTTATTCCTTTTGCAGTATTTTTTAAAGTTATAGTTCCACCATTTACTGCCACCCTAGGTTCTCATGTACCTATGTTTATCTCCATGTTCCTTGGACCAGAGGTTGCTATTATGGTTGGCCTTGGCTCTGCATTAGGTTTTTTCCTTAACCTTGGACCAATTGTTGGATTGAGAGCATTTATGCATGTATTTATTGGAATTATCGGCGCAAAGCTTATTAAAAAAGGAATGTCTTTTGGTAAAGTTGCAGTCATTACAGCTCCTATCCATGGACTCCTGGAAGCTCTTGTAGTTATACCTTTTGTAGGCTTTGATGTATACAAGCTTCTAATACTCACAGGAGTCGGTACCATACTCCACCACGGAGCAGATGCTTTTATATCTTATGTAATATTAGGTGCTCTTAAAAAATCAAGAGTACTAGACTCTGTAAAAGCTAGCTAAATTTACCTAATAATGAATTCTCATAGATAAAGATAAGCTCCTAAACTTAGAAGCTTATCTTTATCTTTTTATATATCCCTTGTTTTTCAATGCTGCTTCGTACATTATTATTGTAGCAGCTACCCCTACATTTAATGAATCCATATCTCCAAGCATAGGGATACTTACTCCTTCATATTTCATCTTGTAAAAATCCTCAGATACTCCATATTTTTCACTACCCATGACTATTGCAACTCTTCCATTATACTTTAGGTCATAATAGTTTGAGGATGAATCTGTATCAGTTATTATTACCTTATAATTATTTTTATTTAGCCATCTTTCCAATTCCGAAAAACTCTCTACCTCCACCACGGGAACCTTAAATACAGACCCTAGACTGCTCCTCATTAATTTTGGATGATTTAATCTAGTCTTCCTATTATTTATTATTACACAGTCAACTCCTGTAGCATCTGCAGACCTAAGTATAGTCCCTACATTTCCAGGTATTTCAAGTCCATCTAGTATTAGAACTACGGAATCCTTTTCAATATGCACCTCTTCAAATTTCTTTGGCGGAAGGTACACTACTGCCATTATCCCATGGGAATTTTCTTTTTCTGCTATTACATTAAATACCTTCTCTGAAACTATTATAGATTCTTCTGCAAGCTTTATAAAATTATCTATTATTTCCTGGGCTTCTATGGAATGTATTTTTTCTAAGCATATTATCAGGTATTTTACTCCTATATTATATTTTCTTGCAAGATTAAGAGAAAATATTCCATCTATTACTGCAAGTTTTTCTGGATTAGGCTTAGAATTCTTATTTAAACTAAGTATCCTCTCCACTATATGGTATTTATTGCCCACATATTTTAATTTATGACCATATATATTGTTAAAATGATTTTGCTTTTCTTCTAGATTTAATTCCTTTATATCCTTATAATTCATACCTTTATCTCCTATTTACTATTTAGCGCTTCTTATAACTCTAATCTCAACATCTTGTTTTTCTATATTTTTACTGATCTCATTAACCTTTTCTTCTAGAACTTCTAATTTTTCATAAGTTAATTTATATCCATCATATAACGCCTTATTGTTTTGGTCTATTTTATCTTCAAGTCTAACTATGTGATGTTTTAATCCCTGTTCTACTTTGGATAAGTCTTCTCTAGTTGCCATATTAGATATATCTTCCTTAGTTGCCATGTTAGATATGTCTTCCTTGGTTGCCATGTTAGATAT
>CAZIII010000074.1:0-8857 GCA_964539425.1 uncultured Tissierellaceae bacterium
ATGATTATTCTAGAAGATGGTATTGATTTAGCTGGAAATTACTCAGAAGATTTAAGTAAAGATTCTTGTGAGAACTTTATAACATTTGCTCCAAATATCACAAAGGAATAACAAATCTTCAGAAAGACAGCAAATTAGAAGAGTGGAAAGGAGAAAGAATAGAATGGAAGAGCCAAAAAAAATAAATAAAGAAATGATTAAAGAAGCTATTGAGGATGCCTTAAATGAAGATTCAATGACTATTCTAGAAGATGGTATTGATTTAGCTGGAAATTACTCAGAAGATTTAAGCAAAGATTCTTGTGAGAATTTTATAACATTTGCTCCAAATCTTACAAAGGAATAGAAAATAGGAAATCCTTAAAGAAAGGAGAATTATGAGTAAAATACTATTTGTAAATTTATATGATTTTGTCATGTTAAAGCCTTTTGATGTTCCTATTGGCATACAATCACTATTAAGAATTGTAAACAACTCCGATAGACATATTGCTGAGATTTGTGATTTCAATAATTATTATTATGAGAATAAGTTGATTAAAAAATCTTTAAATGAAGTCATAGAGGATATGACTGAAGTGATTTTAAGTTATTCACCAGATATAGTTAGTTTTTATACTATGTGCAATAATTACTATTTGGCTATTTTGCTTAGTAAATACTTGAAACCTATTTCTAATATCAAAATTATATTAGCTGGCCCTCATGCTACTATGGTAGCTAATGAAACCCTAAATTCATTTGACTTCATTGATTATATTGGTATGGGAGAAGGAGAAAATACAATACTACCTATAGTAGATTCCATCATAAGAGAATCTTTTGAAAAGGTTGAGGGGCTTGCTTATAGAGATTCTGAGAAAGGTGTTGTAATTAAATGGAATAGAAATCATCATTTTGATTTAGATTCTTTGGATGTTGTAATTCCGATTCATTATGAAGCAGCCCAAAAGACATCTATAGATATTGAAGTAGGAAGGGGATGTCCTTTCAGATGTACATTTTGTTCAACTCAAAATTTTTGGGGAAATAAATATAGAGTCAAAAGCCTTACCAAGATTTTTAAAGAACTAGATTACTATACAATAGAAAGAGGTATCACAAATTTTTCTTTTCAGCATGATTTATTTACTTTCGATCAACACTATATTAAGTCATTTTGTACAAGATTAATTCAAGGAAACTATAATATTGATTGGGGATGTAGTTCGAGAATTGATGTAATTGATGAAGAAGTAATAGAACTCATGGCAGCATCTGGTTGTACAAAAATATTCTTTGGAATTGAAACAGGTTCTATTAGGATACAACGTGAAACATGCAAATTATTGGATCTAGGGATTATTCTTGATCAAGCTCATACAGTTAAGAAAAACAGAATTTCTGCTATATATTCGTTCATATATGGATTTCCAAATGAGACGATAGAAGATATCAATGGAACTTTAAAGCTTATGTATGAGCTTAAAAGATTAGATATAGAGTATAAGGAAGGGAATACAAGTCTTCAACTCTGGCCATTAAGTTTTTTACCAGGGAGTACTCTAGGGGAGCGTTATAAAAATGAGGTTGTATTCGGAGAATGTACAAAAGTAGATTTCAGTTATTGTGCATATATGGAAGAAGATGCTGTGAAGAATCTCATCAGAGAGCATAAGGATATATTCTTAAATTACTATAATTATCCTGATAGCTTTGAAGAGGAGTTTCGTTACTTGAACTTGACTTTCATGACTTTGTTTAATAATTGTTATAAGTATGTGCATCGTTCATTCGACGAGATCTTACGGTTTTTAGAATATGATTTTATGAAGTTTTATAAGGGTTTCTTTAGATATAACCAAGACAAAATGTATCAAATTGATATAAATTATATTATATCACAAAAGTTTACTGTTAAAGATGAAATAATAAATTTTGTAAAGTTATTAGTAGACTATGTAGTTAATTCAAAGGAATTTAAAAATGCGGAGCAGATTATTGATATGGTGACTTTTGACTATATGACGATTGATTGCATATTTTCAAGTGAAGATACATATAAGACATTTGACTTTGATTACGATGTTTTTGACTATATGAAATCAACCGAAGGTAACATTTCCAAACGGAATACAAGTTTGCGGTTTGTGAAAGCAGATGGAAAAGCTTTGATTTCAAGAATAAATGTACCTGTAAGCTATTTTGGATAAATATCTAGAGATAATCTACAGTTAATATGAAGAAGTATGAAATATAAGGCTATGTGTAAAAGACTTAATAAAAAGCCTTAATAAACATAGTATACGAGGAAGTGATAAGTTGAAATTAGTTTTAATAAATTTATATGATTTTGTTGACCTTCAGAAGAATTCTACACCATTGGGAATACTTTCACTTGGAACAATAATCAAAGATGACCCTGGAATTCAAGGAAAGGTTATAGACTTTCATAGAATCTATGAAAACAATATCCTTAATAAATCAGAAATATTATCTGAAAACATACAGAATTGCTATCAATACATCATGCAACATACTCCAGATATTATAGGTATGTATACAATGCACAACACATTGCATATAGCTATACTACTTGCCCAAGAATTTAAAAGAAAAAATCCCGAGATTAAAGTTATGCTAGGGGGACCTCAGGCATCTTTGTGTGCAGAAGAAATAGTTACTAAGATTGATGCAATTGATGCTATTGGAATTGGTGAAGCTGAGTATACTATAATTCCAAATTTGTGGGCTTTAAAGACAGGATGTTATGATGATGCAGTTGGCATATGTTATAGAGAAGATGGAAAAGTAAAATACATTGAGAACAAGAATTTGATACCCAACTTAGAAGAGTTGCCTTTTATTGACTATGATTTATTAGGTTTTCCAGTTGAAAAACATATGAGCATCGATGTAGGTAGAGGATGCAGCTTCAGTTGCTCATTTTGTTCCACCAAGAATTTTTGGAAGAGAAAATTTAGGGTAAAATTAGCTCAGAGAATTTTTGATGAAGTTAAACTTTATCATGATAGTTATGGTATAAGATCCTTTTCTTTCCAACATGATTTATTCGTAGCTAATAGGTCACTGATATTCGAGTTGTGCAAATTAATAAAGGAAAGTAGTTTAAAGATAGACTGGTGGTGTAGTTCGAGAATTGACACAATTGATGAAGAGTTGATTGATGAAATGGCATCTGCTGGTTGTGCGGGAATTTATTTTGGTATTGAAACAGGCTCGCAAAGAATGCAACAAATTATAAATAAAAATCTTAAGCTAGATCAATTAGATTCTTTAATTGAAGTATTAAAAAGGTATAATGTTAAACCAACCTTTTCTTTCATCTATGGGTTTCCAGAAGAAAATGAAGAAGACTTAAATGAAACTTTAGATATGCTTTATAGATTATATAATTCCTTTAAGGTGAGACATAAAAAAAGAATGGTAGAATTACAGTTGCATAAGTTGATATTTCTTTCGGCTACGGAACTGACTGATAAATATATTGGTAAGTTAGAAAAGACAGAAGATTATCATACTGATGCCAGTTTAAGTTTAAGTATCTGGAGTGATTCATATTTAAATGAATTAATACAAGATAAATCTATTTTTCCACATTTGTTTGATTACAAAACAGACATTCGACATGACTTTAAATATTTAGATTTGGCATTTAATACGATTTTCATGAACTCAATTGATTATTATGAAGGTACTTATAGACTACTATTAAATTACTTTGGGAAAAACCATGTTAAGGTTTTCCATGCTTTTAGAACTATTATAACAGAAAAGGAAATAAAGGCATGTTATCACTATTATCATAACAATCTTGCTATGTTTTTAGAAACAGTATTTTCAGTTATACGAAAATTTGTGAATAACTATGATTTTGGTTCTAGTTCAACAGGTATAAAAGAGATGTTTGAATTTGAAATGTTTACTTATGAGTTTGTTAAGCCTAAGCCTGAAAGCCAGAAAGGCTCGAACTATACACTTAGTTATGAGCATGATGTATTTGAAGCAAAAAAGTATTGCCTTGATGTGCTTGCCAAAAGGCATACGAATGTACAGTATAAATGGAATGATGGTAAAGTTTTGGTTAATAAAATTTAGAAAATCATTTGTTCAGTAATTTATAAGAATAAAATGTTGTAACTATACTTGAGAAATCTTGCGGTTTATATTATTATCAAGTGATTTCCTAGTAAAATAAATATCACATATTAATTATAGGTAAAACACCTTCTCAAGGTATAACTAAAATATAATAATTACTAGTGATTATATGAATAATTAAAGAATGTTTAAGGAGGACTTTATGGGGAGAAATAATAAGAATGTATCTTTAAAACAGTTGACTTTTCGGTATTGGTTAGAGTTGTTTTTAGCTACTTTGACTCTCGTACTATCAGCATTATCAAGCATAATCTTTGCATTTTTCTTAGCTAGAATAATTAATGCAGCCATTGAGCTAGATATTGAGGCCTTTAAGACAAATGTAATAGGTGCAGTAGCAATTATATCATTTGGGGGACTAATGGAGTTTATAGGGCATAACTTTAGAAAACGATATGCAATGAAGATTATTATTGATTATAAAGATTTGATTATTGAAAAAGTCATGGGATATGGTTTCAAACAATTTTTGAAAGAAAATCAAACTTATTATCTTAATATCTTAACAGAAGAAGCTAATAGTATCCAGAGACATTATTATTTACAGTTTGCTGCACTTTTACAAAATGCAGCTCAAATTATCTTAGGTTTTGCAGCTATGATTTATATAAATTGGAAGTTTGCAATCTTTGTAAGTTTACTTTTCCTTTTACCAATGATAGTTCCTGGAGTTGTAGGGCCTATGCTAAGTAAAAGGATGAAGCAAGCTTCAAAGGATAATGAAAAGTATATCATTTCCCTAAAGGGTATTTTGGAAGGATTTGAAGTTGTTAAGACATATAACTTAACACAAAAGATACAAAGCCAGTTCAATGGATCCACAAAGGATTTAGAAGATAGTCAATACAAGGTTTCTAAAGTAGATAATGCCAAAGATGCTCTTGCAGTATTTGCAAGTTTCCTTGTTCAAATGGGTGCTATATCTATTGGTGTTTACTTTGTATTTCGCGGTCAAATGGAAATAGGATTGCTGTTTGGAGCTATTCAAATCATCAATGGTATAGTAAATCCTATGACATCATTGGCGCAACGGATTGCGTGGATTGCTGGTACAAAATCCATAAGAGATAAACATAATGTGCTTATTAGCTTGGATGAAAATAAAAATACAGAGGGGGAAAATATAGATTCCATAAATGAGATAATAGCAGAGAATTTAGAATTTGGATACGAAGAGGAAACCATCATTCACAATTTAAATCTTCAGTTAAACAAAGGGAAAAAGTATGCAATAATTGGCTCAAGTGGTAGCGGTAAATCCACATTAATGAAACTACTCATGGGATATTATGATGAATATCGGGGTAGTATCCTTATTAACAATAGAGAACTACGAGATGTTAAAAAAGAAAATTATTATGAACATATCTCAATGATACACCAGAATGTTTTTCTATTTGAGGATTCCTTTGAAAATAATATTAAACTTTATCGTGATGTACCTCAGATAGACTATGAAATGGCTATTGAAAAAACTAATTTAATAGAAGTTGCAGAGCGTATAGGACAGAAACCTGTACAAATTCTTAAAGATGGAGGGTCAGAGCTATCAGGAGGAGAGAGACAGAGGGTAGCTATAGCAAGGAATCTCTTGCTTAAGACAGATTTTTTACTATTAGACGAAGCTGCATCAGCACTAGACCCTAAGAATGCTGAGATCCTATATAATACCATATTTGCCTTAGATGAAGTAACATGTTTGGTCATTACCCATAATTGGGATGATGAGTTATTGAATAATTTTGACGAAGTTATTCAGATGGATAGAGGAGCTATAATTAATCAAGGGAAGTGGAGTGAGATTAGTCAAGGCAAAAGTATCAACAATTCAAAAGAAATAGCCTAGAATACACTTATATAATACAAAATTTAGGGGCTAATGAACTAGTATAAAGATAATGCTGGTTCAATAGCCCTTTATTGTCTTATATTAATTTATAATAATAAATCGCTAACTGAGTCCTATCTCGTAGAGATAATCTATAGATTGATATTATGTTTTGCACAGAACCCTAGAAGCATTTTCTTTAGGTTATCTCGTTCTGTTATATTATATATTGATAGAGCCTTAGATAATGAATTTATGTAATTACTATCCTTAAGAAAATATTCGGCGATTCCTTTTCTTGTATACAATAAACCAAGACCATTTAGATTATTGCTGTTAATACATAGGTTTATTCCTTCGTTTGCATAGTTTAAGGCTTCGGTATGAATATCATTTCTATGACAAGAATAGGAGAGGTTGTATAATATTTTTATTTTAAAATCTAATTCATCTGAATTTAGAGATTTTAAAATAAATTTAAGCATATCCAAACTTTTCTTTTTTGACTCTAAGATATTGGTTAAAATAGCAATATTCATCAATATTCTAAGTTCTTCCTTACTATATACATAGCTATTATATTTAGTTAGGGAAAATTCTGAGTTAGTAACTTTCATTGCCTCAACAAGTTTTAATAGAGAATTTTTGTAATCCTGATGGTTTACTTTTAGTATTATTGACTCTACCAACAGACTCAGCTGCAGAATCAACTTATGCAAGTAGTTATTATCATTATGGAGATATTTCAATATTTCAATTAACTCATTCTTATCTTCAACCAGATTTTCATAGGAGCCAGTTTCCAATCGAAGTTCTATTTGGTCCTTAACATCAAAAAAATTTTTATAATCAGAAATCCTAAAATTAAGGAGAAGCTGATTTATATCCTCTTTTAATACAGAGGAAAGTAATTCCAAGGTTATTTGATTTGGTATTACTTTCCCGTTTTCTATTTTTCTCATAGTTTCTGTAGTAATCGCAGTCACTTCAAAAATATCTTTTTGTGTATATTTATAGATATTTCTAATTTCACGAACCTTTCTCCCAAATAACTTAAGATCATAGTACATAGTATATCCCCCTTGACCAACCCCAACTTGAATTGGGTTGTTAATCGTTTGCCAATATTATATCATATTATTGAGAGAAGTAAATACATAGGAATAGGGGGCGTTATTTTGAAAAAGGCTTTGTGTTTTTTAGCAATTATTTTGCTACTGGTTGTTCAAGTACTTACATCTGGAAATGGAGCATCTCTAACTGCTGAAGAGGATGATACGATAGATTGGCATATATATTCAATTATACAAGAAGGGGCATAATAGAGTAATGCTTTAAATTAGAAATTAGGTTCTATTTGTATTAATGTTCATATAAGGATATTCATCTTATTAATGAAACATTTGACTATCGAATATATTATATATTGAGCTGAAAATACCTAAGGTTAATTTAACAAAAGATATTACTGGTAAGATTAGATGTAATATAAAAGTTAAAATAATATGAACTTTGAAAAACGCATAACAAACGAAGCCTCATAGGTATGAGACTTTAAAACTGTAGAAATTAGAGTATTACAAGTAAATACTTATGATGCTATTTTGAAGGTAAATGAGTTGAAAATTAAGCTGTAAGATGCGGTAAATTAGGTCAATATTTCCAGCAGGTTTTGATGATATTGATATAAAAGATAGGGGTGAGGCTTTATAGATAGATATTAAAATAAAGTAAGATACGGCTCTCGGGCTTTTCAAGAGTGTACTAAAATGAAATTAGGGGGTATAAAAGGTGTCACCAAAAATGGGGGAGATTCTCGTTTTTAATGTCATTGAGAGATTCCAAGAAAATACTAAGGATCTCTTTCATGATTGTCGAATGAAGCCGATTTGGAGAAGTCTACAAGAAAATGGAGAATTTAGATTAAGTCGCTATGTACTTTATGAAAAATTAGATGATAATTATTACCTTTATAATTTGAAGAATTGTACTTTATTAAAATTAAACGAAACTACATTTGAAAAGGTACATAGAGGTGATTATTCTGAATTAAATGAAGAGATAGTTCATTTTCTTAAAAATAAAGAAATACTAATTCCTAAGAATATGAACGAAGGGCTTGAAGTATTAAATCAAGCTATGAAGGAAGATAAAGAAGAACTAGAAATGTCACTTACAATAGCACCTACTTTTTTATGTAATATGGATTGCGAGTATTGTTTTACTCAGAAAGATACAGTAGTGATTACTGATAAAATTCTTAATAAGATATACAAGATGATAGAGAGGCATCTGAGTAAAGGAAAAGCATGGGTCAATATTATTTGGTTTGGTGGAGAGCCATTGATTGGAATAAATATCATTGAAGTATTTATGAGACAGTTAACCGAAAAATTTGGTAAAGAGCGTATTCATTCAATGATAGTTACAAATGGTTATTTGCTTGATGAGCCCATGTTAAAAAGATTATTAGAAATGAATATTAATACAATACAAATTACATTTGATGGGGATCAAAAAAGACATGATCAATTCAGGAAAACTAAAACTGGAGAACCAAGTTACAAAACAATTTTTCAAAATGTAATCAACATACTTAAAACTGATTCCCAGATGATGTCATATCTGCTGAGAGTTTTTTTAGTGAAATTAAAGATGTTTTGAGTGGTGATTCTAGGGTGTCTATCCAACTCAAGCCAGTTCTCAATTTTAGTTCTGAACGGTCAGATAAATTTTTCAATGATTATTTTGAAATAGAACCAGCTAAGCATCGTATCGCAATAGCATTAAGTAAAAAGGATAATGAAATTCGTAGAGAAATGCCACAGCCAAGATTAAGATGGTGTAGTAGTGGAGAAAAGAATATTT
>CAZIII010000074.1:8867-9274 GCA_964539425.1 uncultured Tissierellaceae bacterium
GGGCCACTAGGTGAGCTATATTTTTGTAAGTCTGAGTTTGGAAGAAAAGACGCTGTAATTGGTTCTTTGGGGGATAATGGTGAAATTATATGGAACGAACATTTCAATAATGTTCATCATCTATATAATACTTCTGTGAGTGAACAATGTATGGATTGTAATAGATTACCCATATGTATGGGTGGTTGTAAAATATTTCAGATGAACAAGAGTGATGCTACCTGCTATTGGAGAGACAAGGATATTAGAAGTACCTATAAGTTATGGTTAGAACAAAAGTATTTAAATAAAGGAGGAAAAATAGAATGAAAGAGCCAAAAAAATTAAACAAAGAAATGATTAAAGAAGCTATTGAGGATACCTTAAATGAGGATTCAATGATTATTCTAGAAGATGGTATTGATTTA
>CAZIII010000075.1:0-9265 GCA_964539425.1 uncultured Tissierellaceae bacterium
GACTTGTTTAGTATAGCAAATTTTTCATTTGCTGTCAACTATCTTTTTAAACTTTATAATTAACTCTTGAAATCTGTATTTTATGCGGTTTTAGTATTTCCTTGTTTAAAATAAATTTTGATTCCATACTTATATCAAAGTTCTTTCTACTTCTTTTCTTAATTTCTCTAAAACCTTTTTCTCTATTCTAGAAACTGTCATTTGAGATATATCTAATATTTTAGCTATGGATACTTGAGTTTTTTTATTAAAGTATCTCTCAATCAATATCTTCTTTTCTATATCATTTAACTTTTCCATAGTCTTTGTTAGGAAATCATTGTTTTCAATCTTGAGAAAATATTGGTCTTCCTCTCCAATTAAATCCGACAAATTTATATCCTTATCTTCATTATTGGAATCATATGTCACATCTAGTGATTGAGGGGTATATACTTTACTTGCTTCCATTGCTTCTAATATTTCTTCCTCTGTGCACTCTAGGTAACTTGCAATATCTTCAACTGTAGGAGATCTTTGTAGTTGTTGAGCTAGATATATCTTTGCATTATTTATTTTTTTAGATAATTCTTGGATTCTCCTAGGTACTCTTATGGTCCAGCCTTTATCCCTAAAATACTTTTTTATTTCTCCTATAATTGTAGGAGTGGCAAAACTAGAAAACTCATAACCTTTGTCTATATCATATCTATCTATTGCATATATAAGTCCAATACAAGCTACTTGATATATATCATCATATTCTATACCCCTATTGGCGTATTTTTTAGATAATATTTCAGCTATATATAAATGTTTTTCAATCAAAATATCTCGAGTTTTTTTATCTCTATTCTCTTTATAACTCCTAAAAAGTTCTTTAGTATCTAAATTACTTTGAGCTTTTTCTTTTGCACTTACTGCCAAACTTTTAGTAGTCATTGACCATCATCCTCTATATATTTTATCATTTCTATTCCATCTTCATTAAATCTAACTTCATCCATCAATGACTTAATAATTAATAAACCTAATTCTCTTTCTTTCCCTTGGATCAATTCTTCTTCTATTATCTCTGTTACATCTGTTACTTTTATACATACCTTTTCTTCATCCACTTCAAATGTTAATGATATTTCTTCTTTATTATTTTTCATAAGGGAATTTATACATGCTTCTCCTATGGCAACCTTAATATCTTCTATATCTTCCACATTTAAGCCTATACTATAGGCTATTCCAGATGTGGTAAGTCTAACTAAAGATATATAATCTGGTTTTTTTGGAATAATAAGGCTAATTATATCTTTATTCATTTAATTCACCCCTGATAATAAATAGCTTGTCCAACTCAGTTATACTAAAAATCTTTCGTATATTTGGTTTTATATTTGATAAATAAACCTTATGATCATCATCTTTAAGTTTTTTTAAAATTGATATTAATGCTCCCAAACCTGTACTATCCACATAGGATAATTTTTCCCCATCTATTTCAATATCAGTATGTTTAATATTGAAACCTTTTAATACTTCTTCTTTAAATTTCGGAGAAGTATAAATATCTATTTCCCCTTCTGGTAAAAATATCCACATATTCTCCTTTTCATCAAACCTTGTTTCGATATTTAAAGACATTAGATAACCTCCCTTTATACATACACACTATATCTTAATATTATAATAAAAACTAATTAATGTAAAGTAAAATACTAGGATTTAGAGTTTACAAAAAATTGATTCTCCATTTACTTATGATTATTTAAATAATCATAAGTAAATGGAGAATCTAATATTAAGTCTTTATTCTTCTTCTACATATTTTGCTACAGCTACTACTCTATCATCTTTCATTTTCATCAAGGTTACTCCTTGAGTACTTCTTCCCATTATTGATATATCTTTGGCTTTTAACCTAATAATAGTTCCACTAAATGATATCATCATTATTTCATCATTTTCATCTACTACTTTAGCAGATACAATATCACCAGTTTTTTCTTTTATGTTATAAGTTATTAGGCCTTTTCCACCTCTATTTTGGATTTTATATTCATCTAAAGGTGTTCTTTTACCATAGCCATACTCAGACATAACTAATAAGTTTTTACCATCTTCAGTCAATTCCATAGCTACAACTATATCATCTTTTTTTAGGGTAATGGCCTTTACGCCCATGGCTGACCTTCCCATTTCCCTTACATTGTTTTCATCAAACCTTATGGACATACCTTTTTTAGTTACCACAATTATATCTTTTTTACCATCTGTCTTTTTAACTCCTATTAGTTCATCATCATCTCTAAGGCTAATAGCAATGATTCCATTTTTCCTAATATTTTCAAAACTATCTAAATTTGTTCTTTTAATGATACCTTTTTTAGTTATAAGAACTAGATTTTTTTCTGGAGCATCTTTTTCTATAGGTATTATTGCACTAACTTTCTCTTCGCCTGTAAGATTTAACAGATTTATTATAGCTGTTCCTTTTGCTTGTCTTCCAGCCTCTGGTATCTCATAAGCTTTTAATGAAAATACTTTTCCTTTATTGGTAAAGAATAGAATAGTATCATGAGTTGAAGTAATATATAAATCTTCTACAAAATCTTCTTCTCTGGTAGTTAAGGCTATTATACCCTTTCCGCCTCTTTTTTGAGTCTTATAGGTATATTCAGGCATTCTCTTTATATATCCAAAGTGGGTTAATGTAATTACAATATCCTCTTCCTCAATCATATCCTCTACATCTATTTCATCAGCTGACGGCATTATCCTAGTTCTTCTTGGATCTCCGTACTTTTCTTTTATTTCTAACATTTCATCTTTAATTATTTGATAAACTAATCTTTCATTAGCTAATATTTCCCTAAATCTATTAATTTCTTTTATCAAATTCTCATATTCTTCTTCTAATTTATCTCTTTCAAGACCTGTAATACGTCTAAGTCTCATATCTAATATAGCTTGAGATTGCTTATCAGATAAAGCAAAACTACTCATTAAAGCCTCTTTAGCTATTGCTTCAGTCTTAGAACCTCTTATTATTCTTATAACCTCATCAATATTATCTAAGGCTATTTTTAATCCCTCTACTATATGAGCTCTTTCTTCGGCCTTATTTAAATCAAATTCAGTTCTTCTAGTTATAATAACTTTTTGATGTGCTATATAATGAGTTAACATTTCCTTTAAGTCTAGAACTTTAGGCTCACCATTTACTACAGCTATCATTATTACTCCAAAAGTAGTTTGAAATTGAGTATGTTTATATAAATTATTTAAAACAACATTTGGATTCGCATCTCTTTTTATCTCTATAACTATTCTCATACCTTCTCTATCAGATTCATCTCTTAGATCAGATATTCCTTCTAATTTCTTATCTCTAACATATTCAGCTATTTTTTCAATTAAATTAGCTTTATTAACTTGATAAGGTAATTCTGTAACAATAATTTTATGTCTTCCTTTGTTTGTTTCTTCTATTTCAGTAACTGCTCTTACTGTTATTTTACCTCTACCTGTTCTATATGCAGATCTTATACCTTCTTTACCCATTATATGTCCAGCTGTTGGAAAATCAGGTCCTTTTATTACTGTCATTAATTCTTCAACATCAGCATCAGGATTATCTATAAGCATTATAGCTCCATCAATTGCTTCTTTTAAATTGTGAGGTGGAATATTAGTTGCCATTCCTACTGCTATACCTGATGAACCATTAACTAATAAATTTGGAAACCTACTAGGCAAAACAATAGGCTCTTTTAAAGTTTCATCAAAGTTTGGCCTATAATCTATAGTATCTTTTCCTATATCTCTTAGCATCTCCATTGTAAGCTTGGTCATTTTTGCTTCTGTATAACGCATAGCTGCTGCACTATCTCCATCTATGGATCCAAAGTTTCCATGACCATCTACTAAAGGATATCTAATATTAAAATCCTGTGCCAATCTTACCATTGCATCATATACAGAAATATCTCCATGAGGGTGGTACTTACCTAGTACGTCCCCAACAACCCTAGCTGATTTTCTATATTGTTTGTCTGGACCCATACCAAGCTCATCCATAGCATAGATTATCCTTCTATGAACAGGCTTTAATCCATCACGTACATCTGGTAGTGCACGGCTCATGATTACACTGATAGAATAGTCTAAGTAGGATTGTCTCATTTCCTTCTCAATATTTATATTTACTATATTATCAAATTTTTTATCCATACTCGACCTCCTATATATCTAAGTTTTTTACAAACTTAGCATTTTTCTCAATAAATTCTCGTCTTGGCTCTACTTTATCTCCCATTAAAGTCGTAAATATTTCATCAGCTGCTACTGCATCCTCTAATGTTACTTTTAGGAATGTTCTTGTTTCTGGATTCATAGTTGTATCCCATAATTGCTCTGGATTCATTTCTCCAAGACCTTTATATCTTTGAATTGTATAGTTAGTTCTACCTAATTCATCCAAAAGTGTTTCTAATTCATTATCACTATATACATAATGTTCTTGTTTACCCTTATTGACTTTATAAAGTGGTGGTTGAGCTATATATATGTGTCCATTATCTATTAATTCTTTCATATACCTATAAAGGAAAGTTAGTAATAGAGTTCTTATATGGGCACCATCTACATCGGCATCCGTCATTAATACTATTTTTCCGTATCTAAGTTTTTCAATATCAAAATCTTCACCTATGCCTGTACCAAATGCTGTAATCATTATTTTAATTTCTTCTGAACTCAAAATCCTATCTAGTCTTGCTTTTTCTACATTAAGTATTTTTCCCCTTAGTGGTAAGATAGCTTGAAACTTTTTATCTCTACCTTGCTTTGCACTACCACCAGCGGACTTACCTTCTACTATATATATCTCTGTAGTTTCTATACCAGAATCTTGACAATCTGCTAATTTACCAGGCAAGGTAGTATTTTCTAGTACAGATTTTCGTCTAGTTAAATCTCTTGCTTTTCTAGCTGCTTCCCTTGCTCTTTGTGAACTTACAGCTTTTTCTAATATTACTTTTCCATCCTTAGGATTTTCTTCTAAATATATATTAATTTGATTATATGTTAAAGATTCAACTATACTCCTTGTCTCACTATTTCCTAATTTAGATTTAGTTTGACCTTCAAATTGAGGATCCATTAATTTAACTGATAAAATACCAGTTAAACCTTCCCTAACATCATCACCACTAAGGTTATCTTCTTTTTCTTTTATATATCCATACTTTCTACCATAATCATTGATTACTCTAGTTAAGGCGGTCCTAAGTCCTGATAAATGTGTTCCACCTTCTCCAGTATTAATATTATTAGCAAAAGTAAGTATATTTTCACTATAACCATCTGTATATTGTAAAGCTAACTCTACAGTAGTTCCATCTTTTTCAGCTTCAAAATACATGATATCTTTTTGAATTGGGGTTTTGTTTTTATTTATATATTCTACAAAAGACTGTATTCCGCCCTCATAATAAAATTCTTTAATTTCCTCAGATCTTTTATCTTCTAATACAATTTTTATTGCCTTATTTAAAAATGCCATTTCTCTAAATCTATACTCTAAAGTTTCAAAACTATATTCTAGCTCTTCAAATATTTCCGCATCTGGTTTAAAGAAAATAGTAGTACCTGTAGTTGAGGAATCACCTATTATTTCAAGTTCAGTTTTAGACTCTCCTCTTTCAAACTTTTGCATATACTCTTTGCCATTTCTTCTTACTTTGACTACTAGCCATTCAGATAGTGCATTAACTACAGATACACCAACACCATGTAGTCCTCCTGATACTTTATATGCATTATTATTAAATTTACCACCTGCGTGTAGTATTGTTAGAACAGTCTCTACTGTAGATTTTCCTGTTTGAGGATGCAACTCAACTGGTATACCACTACCATTGTCAATTACCTCTATTGAATTATCATTAAAAATCGTAACCTTAATAGTATCACAAATGCCTGCCAAAGCTTCATCTATACTATTATCAACTACTTCATACACTAAATGATGTAGACCCTTAGGCCCTGTACTTCCTATATACATACCTGGTCTTTTTCTTACTGGTTCTAATCCCGTAAGGACCTGGATATCTTCGGCCGTATAATGTCTATCATCATTTCCATTTATTCCATTCTTTTCATTGGCCATTAATTTACCTCCAATCAAATATTATTAATTAATATATATTTCTATTTAACAATGTCTTAGAAGATATATTCGATGTGTAAACTACTGCATCCTTTTTGTCTTCAACTGTAATAATATAAGACTTTGTTTTAGAGTTAATATCACCTACTAGACGATTATCTTCTATTAGTTTACTTATAAATTCTCTTGTTTTCTTTGTACCATCAGCAGCCTTTTTATCTAATATAGCTATTATATCTTTTTCATAAATATAATTATTGTTACCTATATGAATAATCACAAATTTTACTCCAATCTATTTTAATCTACCATTTTCTACATAAAAAACAGACTTCTCTATATTATTCATTTCTTTTAAGTCTATAGCATCTGTTACTGTAATTATGGTTTGCATTTCTTGAAATGATTTTATTAAGTATTTTCTTCTTTCCTCGTCTAATTCAGAAAACACATCATCTAAAAGTAATACTGGATACATACCTCTTTGTTTTTTTATTAATTCCACTTCTGATAATTTAATAGATAATACTACTGTCCTTTGTTGACCTTGAGATCCAAATGTTTTTACATCCTTATTATTTATTGTCATAAGTATATCATCTCTATGGGGTCCAAACTGTGTAGAATTTGATTCCATATCTTTATATGCATTTTTACTAAGTCTTTCAAAATATAGTTTTTCCATTTCTTGCTTGTTTTCTAATATTTCAATATTAGATATATATTTTAACTCTAAATTCTCATTAGATAAAGTTATTTTATTATGAGTTTCATTAGCTATTATTGAAAGGTCGTCAATATAAGACTTTCTTTCAATAATAATATCAGTCCCTATCTTTGAAAGTTGAATATCAAATATTTCCAGAAGGTTATTTATATTTTTCTGAAATTTAATAGTTCTTAATAAATTATTTCTTTGAAATAAAATCTTATTATATCTATTAATATTATAGTTATACACAGGTTTAATCTGAGAAATTTCCATATCTAAAAAGTTTCTCCTTTCTCCTGGCCCATCTTTTACTAATTTTAAATCATCAGGAGAAAAAATTACTACATTTAGCCCACTAGAAAGTTCTTTGTAATTTTTTAATTCATTTTTATTTATTCTAATTCTTTTTGTTTTTTCTCTTTCCATCTTTATTTCTACAAATCTTTCAAATCTATCTATGCTTATCTGAGCTCCAATATAGGCTTCATTTTTGCTAAAATTTATTATTTCTCTATCTCTATTGGTTCTAAAGGATCTACCTGTGGCACAAAGGTAGATGGCCTCTAATAAATTTGTTTTTCCTTGAGCATTTTTTCCTATAAAGATATTTGTTTTTTTATTCAAATCTACAAATAGATTATAATAATTTCTGAAGTTTATAAGCCTGATATTTTCTACATGCAAAAAAAAACACCCCTTAAGGCAAATAATATTATATCACAATAAAGGAATCAAAATCCTTTATTTCTACAACATCATTTTTCCTTATTTTTTTTCCCCTCTGTGTTATCACTTGTTTATTTACCATTATGCTACCTTCACTAATCAACATTTTTGCTTGACCACCTGTCTGTACAATACCTGCATGTTTCAAAAACTGATCTAGTTTTATAAACTCCGTCTCAATTAATATTTCTTTCATCTTTACATCTCCTTTAAAAATCATCTTGGGCAAGACGAACTGGCAATACTAAATAAGTATAGTTTTCATCTTTTAATGGCTTAATAATACATGGATTTAAACTTCCCATAAAATTTAATTGAATCTCTTCTGAATCAATTATCTTTATGCCCTCTAGTATATATCTTGAGTTAAAAGCTATATTTATATTTTCCCCACTAATCTCTGTGACTATTTTTTCATTTACATTTCCTATCTCAGAATTAGATTTAATCAATATTTGTCCATTATCTATATTAAGTTTTACCAAATTAGCCTTTTCTTCCTTAGCTAATAAAGATGCTCTCTCTAAACTATCTTGAAACTTT
Organism: uncultured Tissierellaceae bacterium; assembly: GCA_964539425.1. Taxonomy (GTDB): domain Bacteria; phylum Bacillota; class Clostridia; order Tissierellales; family Tissierellaceae; genus JAVKTS01. The sequence goes on from CAZIII010000075.1 coordinate 8,127, forward strand.
TTTTTATTTACTATAGCAGATGTTTTATGGTCTTTTCTAATTATTTCTCTATAATTAAAAAATTGTCCCTCTAATAGCCTTGAATAAACTATTGTAGTCCCTAAATTAAATATAACATGGCCTGGTGCTGAAACAATTTTTATATCGTCTTCATTTTCTTCTAATATCTTATTAAGTTCATTTAATGCTCTACCTGGTATTATAATCTTTATTTCCATATTTGAACTTATAGGTAATTTTCTAAGAGCTAACCTATATCCATCTAAAGCTACAAATGAAATACTATTATCAGCTATTTCCAATAGTACTCCAGTTAAAGATGGTCTTGTTTCATCCTGGGTAGTAGCAAATACAGTTTGTCTTATTGCATTTTTAAATAAATCCTTAGGTAATTGGAATGAGCTATGCTCTAATATTAATGGTAAATCTGGATATTCTTTTGCAGAGTTTCCTAATATATTAAATTCTGAGTTATCACATTTTATATTGACATTATTATTATCAACATCTATATATATAGGTTCATCAGGAAGTTTTTTAATTATATCACCGAACAATTTAGAATTTAATACTATAGATCCTTCTCTTTCAATTTCACAATCTATATATGTTTCTATACTTATTTCTAAATCAGTTCCTATTAGTTTTAATCTATTGTTTTTAGCTTCCAGCAATATACCATCTAATATTTGTAAAGTAGTCCTAGAAGATATTCCTTTTTGTGCAATATTTATATGTTTTGTTAGATCTTTTTGATTGATTTTAAATTTCATTTTTTGACCTCCTTTTTAATCCTAGACATAGAAAGAATATAAATATATATAGTAGTAATAGTAGTAGGGGCTGTGATTATGTGGATAAGTGTGTTTTGGAAGAAATATAGAACATTTTTCTAATTTAATAACATGTGGATAACAAATTTATAAATCATTAAACTATCCACATATAGCTAAATATTTTATTCCTTCAATTCTTTTACTATATCATCAAGTTTTCTTTTTAATTCAATATTTTCATTTAATTCAGTACTTATTTTTTCATATGCATGTATAACAGTTGTATGATCTCTACCTCCAAATTCATCCCCTATCTTAGGCAATGATAAATCTGTTAGTTCTCTAGTTAGATACATTGCAATT
>CAZIII010000076.1:0-9091 GCA_964539425.1 uncultured Tissierellaceae bacterium
TAACTGGTGGAGATTCAAAAAAGGTTGAAGAATATAAAAACTCAGGAAAAACACTAACAGGTTCTTTGATAATATCTGCCATGGCTAAAGCTCTATCTACTTCTGAAATTAATGCATCTATGGGAAGAATAGTAGCTGCTCCTACTGCTGGTGCATCTGGTATTCTACCTAGTGCCTTATTGTCTGCACAAGAAAAATTAAATTTAACAGATGAACAGCTTCTAATGGGACTTTTTGCAGCTGCAGGTATTGGAGAAATTGTAGCTAAAAATGCAACTATTTCTGGAGCTGAAGGCGGATGTCAGGCTGAATGTGGAACTGCCGCTGCTATGGCTGCCGCTGCTATTGTAGAAATGGCTGGTGGAACACCTGAGGCTTCTTTTGCTGCTGCATCCTTTTCGTTAGTAAATATAATGGGTTTAGTATGTGACCCTATTGGTGGTTTAGTAGAATATCCCTGTGCTCTTAGAAATGCATCCGGTGTAGTTAATGCACTTATCTCTGCTGATCTGGCCCTTGCAGGTGTGAAATCCTTAGTGCCTTTTGATGAAGTAGTTGATTCTATGTACAGAGTGGGTAAAATGTTACCTGAAGCTTTGAAAGAAACTGCTTTGGGAGGAGTTGCTACTAGCCCTACTGGTGAAAATATCAGAAGGAGGCTACAGAATTGATTAAAAAGGGTTTCAATGAATTTTTAAAATATGAATTATCTAAATATTACTTATTAGAATACAGAGAAACTCTTCTTGAATATATAGAAAATGAGAAGTTTCAAAATCATTTAGACAAAATTATAAAAGACAGAGACTTTTCTGTCTTTTCTTTATTAGATTTATTTATGGAATATCTGAATAATTACAATTCCCAAACATCACAAGAATGGCTAAATTCAATTTATAAATGGGTCATAAATAATTCTTTTCCAAATAAAGGAATTAATGAATTTGATATAAATTTAGATGGCTTATATAATTTTTTTCTAAAATCCTACGGACAGTTTCTAATCTTTGATAATCACTCAAATAAAAAAGCTTTTACAGGAAAATATCCAATATCTTTTTTAACTGCTGAAGAAGAACTTAGCCTTGATATATCTCAGGAATACTATACCTTCAAATCTGTATTCATGGATTATTATATATATGAATTAATGAATTTGGATATGGCAATCACTGGACATAATACTTTGGATCATGTAATAGGAGTGAATCATCTTAGTATGTATATTGGTCGGCAATTATTTAAATTAGGCTTTCCTGTTGATTTAGGTGTGGTTGTGGGAGCTAGTCTTGGACATGATATAGGTAAGTACGGAGTCTTGGATAGTGATAAGTCTAGAGTTCCTTATCTTCATTATTATTATACTGAAGAATGGTTTAAGAAATTTAAAATCAATAAAATAGGACATATAGCAACAAATCACTCTACTTGGGATCTAGAATTAGAAACACTACCTATTGAATCCTTGATACTTATATATGCTGACTTTAGAGTTAAAAACCAAGTAGAAAACAATGTTTATACTATGCATATATTTCCATTGAAGGAATCCTTTGATGTTATATTAAATAAACTTGATAATGTTGATGAAGCCAAGGAAAATAGATATAGAAAAGTATATAAGAAGATAAAAGATTTTGAAGACTATATTGTATCCTTAGGTGTAGATACATCATTAGAAGGCAAATTATTGCAGTCCACTGATAAACCCTTTGAATTAATGGATAAGCATGAAGTTATCGAAAATATAAAATATAAAGCAATTGAGCACAATATTAATTTAATGTCCAAGCTAACTGATAATACTTCCTTCAACAATATAATTGAAACAGCTAGGGGCGAAACTAATTGGAGAAGACTTAGATTGTATCTTCAAATTTTTCATGAGTACTCAACTTATTTAACTCAGAAACAAAAAATCACTACTTTATATTTCCTATCTGATTTACTTCTTCATACGGGAGAAGATATTCGTAAGGAATCTGCTGAGCTAATCGGTAGATTGATTTCATTATTTGATGAAGAATATAGAAAAGAGTTACCTCCATCAATTAAATTTGATAACCCTAATATTTCATCTGCAGAATTATTAGATGAGTTCTTAAATAAATTATTATATCCTAATCACAAGGTAGCTGACTCCCAAGGAGAATGGCTATATAATTTAAAAACTCTAGTTAGATCTTTATTTGAAGAATCTCATGAATCTCATCATAAAAATTATTTTGATATATTGTCAAAATACTTTGATGAATATACTAAATTATCCGATATCGGACAATTTTATCTATGTCAAACAATTGATTATATACCTATTGATAGTTTAGATGAAAGCAGATTAATAAAACTATTTACCTATATAATTAAGCAATTAGATTCAAAAGATATGGAAATAAGGCTTACTACTTTAGATAGTATTTCTCAGATTCTAGTAAAAACTAATGATATAATCTTTATTGCTTCAATTAGAAATTGGATTATTGAGAATCTTAACAAATCCTCAGTATTGAGTGAAAACTATCTGAAATATATAATAGGTAAGAAAATAAACATATCCCCTGAATATGAAATTGAACTAGATAAAAACTTTAGAGAAAATGAAACCTCTGAAATCTTTTTACAAAACCTTAAGACTGCTACAGAATGGGTAATTAAAAAAATAAATATTGATATGCTATATGATCAAGTAATTGAAAATCCTTCTGATAAAGGCTTTCATATTGCCATGCATCTATGTAATATCCTAAAGGTATCTGCCATAGAAAGAGTTAGAAATTATAGTGGGATAACCCTTGTAAATATCTTTCCACTTCTATCTCTCAATGAAAGAAATGATGTGGCTGTTGAGCTGCTTCGTGCATTGGAAATGGAGTCATATCAATTTGCTAAGTATATACCAAAATACTTTGGCCAACTGATATTATATTTGCGTCCTAGGGAACTTGATGAGATAATAAGCGATTTTGAATACAAGATAAAAGTATCAAGTACTAATATAATATTATTACTACTAAGTACAATTGTTATTTCCATTGTAAATTATGATTCATACAGAATTAGATTTATTGAGGATGAAATAATCCATACTGAAAGGCTTAATAGGCTTATTGGGCTTTTATTCATAGCTATGGCTTCATATAATATAGATGTTAAAAATGAATCCCTTAGAATTATGAGTTCTACCATATTTAACTCTAATATTATTAGCTTGGATGAAAAATATAGGATATTTAATATTATTGGGAAAAAACTTCTAGCATTCTTAGATTATAATGAAGAAGATGAATTTCTATTCTATACTAATGCTTCCTCCTTAAACCATATATATAAATTTATATCTAATTATGAGTTTTACAGTGGCCATATACAAGAAGACTTAGAGGAAAACATTGCATTCTTCCCTGGTAGTTTCGATCCTTTTTCTTTAAGTCACAAGGAAATAGCTACTGAAATAAGAAATCTAGGATTTCAAGTATATTTGGCAGTTGATGAATTCTCATGGTCCAAAAGAACTGAGCCCCACGATTTTAGAAGGGATATAATAAATATGAGTATTGCTAATGAAAGGGATATCTATCTTTTCCCAAGAAATATTCCTATTAATATTAGCAACCCCTCTGATTTGAATAAATTAAAAGAATTGTTTCCTAATCAAAAAGTATTTGTTGTGGTTGGCTCTGATGTATTAATAAATGCATCTGCATATAAGAATAATAGCCCTATCTTAGATTTTCCTCATATAGTATTTGATAGAAAATCAAGTATTTCTCAGGAGGATGATGAGGCAAACTTAGAATCCAGTATTGCTAATATACGTGGTGGAGTTATAAGGCTTTCCCTACCACCTCAGTATGAGGATATTAGTTCAACTCAAATTAGGCAAAATATTGATTTAAATAGAGATATCTCCAAATTTATAGATCCCTTAGCTCAATCCTTTATATATAACTATGGTCTATATTTAAGGGAACCACAGTATAAAACTTTGTTGGAAACTAAGACTATAGAAGTTGAAACTCTTAAAAGTATTGATAAAAAAACATACCACGAGCTTAGTGAAAACTTTGGAGATCTGATTTTCTTGGACTATCTAAAAATTCTCAAAAGCAAACCAAGCTATAGACTGCTTATAGTTAGAGATTCTAAATCTAAGACTATTTTAGGTTTTTCTAGTTTCTATGGTATTCATCGTTCTAGACTCTATGATGAATTTCAAGATACATCAACAACTGATTATTTAAGATCAAATGCTAAAGGCAGAATAATGCTTATTTCTGGAATATGTGTATTAAACAATAATGAAGATTTATTTGAAATAGTACTCAATGAGACCTTGTCTTTATCAGTTGCAAAGGATTATAATTTTGGTTTATACAATAATTCACTGCTTAAAGAAGGAAATCCAAAAATAGAAGAACATTTTTTATTGCAGGGATTCTTAAGAACTGAACATGAGTATAATCACAATCCTATCTTTATTGTAAATATGAATAATCCTGTGACCCTCAATTTCGATCTGGAAAATATGCTAAAATCACCTTATGATATAGATCCAAATATAACTAAGGTAATCAGAAGTACAAGGAACCAACTTAAAAAATCTCTTTCTAATCTTTATCCTGGACAATTGATACTTGCATACAATAGGGATATGGTTTATAGCAAATTAATTCAAAAGATATGTGACTCAAATAATGTAAGTATTTTTCAACCTAGTACTAGAGAACTTGGCTCAAATATGTGTGTACCCTTTGGCTCAATTTTAAATAATAGCATATTACCAAATACTGTAACCAAGACTCTCCATACTGAAAAGATTTTTAAACCAAATATAAAGGATTTTACCATAGGTGCCTACCCATTTTATTTATCCCTAGAAGATCAGGCTCAGGTATTGAAATCTTTCAATAGGCCAGTTATATTGGTAGATGATTTGCTTAATAAAGGCTATAGAATAAATGTAATTGAGCCAATATTAAAAAATGCAGGTGTAGAAATAAAAAAGGTAATAGTAGGTATTCTTTCAGGCAGAGGAAAAGATATAGGACATGTGAAAAATATTGATATGGATTCTGCTTATTTCGTACCCAATTTAAACCTTTGGTTTAACGAAAGCAGCTTGTATCCGTATATAGGTGGAGATATGGTTGAAAACAATGAACTAGGGGCAATATCAATACCTAGTATTAATATGATTCTTCCCTATGTTTCTCCTAAGTTCATTAAAAATACCACAAATGATGCACTATATAATCTATCAAAAACCTGTTTAGAAAATACACTGACTATATTTAAGGCTCTGGAAGAACTATATCAATCGGTCAATGAAAAGAACTTAAATATTAAGGGCTTAGGTGAAGTAATTATTTCTCCAAGGCATCCAGATATGAATAAAGATATTGATTACAATAAAAATATGAAGCCTTCTGCTGCTGTTGAAAATGATTTAGAATATCTTAGCAGACTAGAAAATATCATAAGACGATAAAAGGAGATATCATAATGTTTAACTATTATAAATTAGGTGATAAATATCTATTTTCCAGCTTTAGTTATGATGAATTCATAAAGGTAACTGAAGAAGAAGTAAAGGCTGAAAATAAATTAATATATTTTTTAAACCACTTACCTCCATTAAATTCAAGGAAATATTTTTCTATTTCTACTACTTCCCATTTATTTTTAACTAGGGAAGGATTAAACCTCTTACAAATAGATAAAGAAATACCAACTTGCAATATCCCTCAATGGATAGTAAATAAAATTGATAATAGAGAAATACTCTCCATCAATACAAATTATCCTAAGTGGAAAGACATCTTAAATAAGAAGCAAAAGAAAAAATGGAAACTTAACCTCATAGCATTAGGTGATGTGGGTAGTACTCTCCTAATAGGCTTGAGATTACTTGGATATGATTGTATCAGTGAAATAGGTATATATGATAGAAATATAAATAGAGTTAAAAGATGGGAATATGAGTTGAATCAAATAAGGCGTCCCTTTGATGAGACAGCCTTTCCTCCTGTGAAATCAATTAGTGAAAATGATTTGTTTGATTGCGATATATTTGTCTTTTGTGCATCTAAGGGGATACCTCCTGTTGGCAGTCATATTTCCGATGTTAGAATGGCTCAATTTCAATCTAACTCAGAGATCGTTTCTTCCTATGCACAAAGAGCTAGGGAGAAGAACTTCCAAGGAATATTTGCAGTAGTATCTGACCCTGTAGACTTATTATGCAAGGTAGCATTTATTGAAAGTAATAGGGATAATGAGGGGAATATGGATTTTAATGGTTTAGCTGCAGATCAAATAATAGGATATGGTCTTGGTGTAATGAATGGTAGAGCCTGTTTCTATGCAGAACAATCTAGTGATATGGTCCACTATCTTAATGAAGGAAGGGTATTTGGCCCCCATGGAGAAGGACTGATAGTGGCTGATAGTATAGAAAATTATAATGAAGAAATCTCAAACTATTTAACTAATAAGACTATAAATGCAAACAAAGAAGTTCGTGGATTTGGATATAAACCATTTGTAGCTCCCTCCCTTTCTTCTGGAGCTCTGTCCCTTATTGCCACTATTAAGGGAGATTGGTTCTATGGGTCTACTTTTATGAATGAAGTATATATGGGATCTAAATGCAGACTTTTGCCCTCTGGAATTGAAGTGGAGCAGCTAAATTTACCTGATGCTTTGGAAAATAAAATTAAAGATACCTATAATAGATTGGCGGCGATAATATGAAGGAAATCATAGTTATAATGCCTGAGAAACCTAGTGAGTTATTGTCTATGATGATGTCTAGTGCTTTAGGCAATGAAAAACATACTATAATAAGATCATCTAATAAATTAGGGAATCTACAAAATAAGAAAGTATTATTTGTAGTGGAGTTAAATGATATTGGAGCATCAAATAATTTAAATGATATTTTTCTAGAACTATTTAAAAGAGGAAATGATTCTCTATTCAATTCTGAAGGAGCTATATTAATCCATAGTAATTATTCATTATTTACAAAAACTACAGCTCAATCTATTATATTCCTTGCAAATAGTCTTGGATGTAGTTTCGTAGGTAGACCTCTTGTAGAGGCTACAGCTAATCTTGATAGTTTTCTAGCTGTAGAAAATGTATATAATATGCCATTGGAGGAAATATGCCTGTATTTATGTAAGGAACTAGGTAATAGGTTTTTAGAAAACAATGATGGTGTTAAGGTTAAAAAACTACTAGCACTACATTCAAGCAGCAGAGAATTGTCCAATACTTTAATGCTCTGGGACATGGTAAAACCTCATTTAAATGGTATTGAAATAAATGAGATTAATGTAGGGAATGGAAATATATTGGATTGTAGAGGTTGCCCATATAAAACTTGTAAGCATTTAGGTATGCAATCTAGGTGTTTCTATGGCGGAATTGTTGTTGATGAGGTTTATCCAGCAATACTTGAATCAGACTCAATTTTATTTATTTGTCCAAACTATAATGATATGGTAAATGCTAACTTGGTTGCAACTATAAATAGGTTAACTGCTTTATTTAGACAAACTAAGTTTTTTGATAAGAGAATATTCTCTATTATAGTATCTGGATATTCCGGTGGAGATGCCATAGCAAAACAATTAATATCTAGCTTAAATATCAACAAGACTTTCATGCTTCCACCATATTTTTCACTTATGGCAACAGCTAATGACAAGGGAGCTATAAAAAAAGTGCCAGATATAGAAATATTGGCAAAGGAGTTCGCTGATAGGATTATTCAACATTTTTAGCTTTCAATTAAAATACCACTGTGAGATTAAATATCTTACAGTGGTATTTGTTTTTTACCTTATAGTTACATATTTCCATTTGTTAGTTCTAAATCTAATTGAAATAAATATCCACCTAATACCTTGATCTATTAGTACAGAAAGCCATGCTCCCTGGAGACCCATGCCCATTTTTATTACAAAAATATAAGCAAATATTAATCTAACAACTAGAATCCCTAGGAAGGTAGATATAAGAGTCCATACTGTATCTCCAGCACCTCTTAGTCCACCTGAAATAATAAGCTGTGAGCATTGAAAAGGTTGCATAAATGCCACAAGTTTTAATACCTTTCCTGCCTGAACAACAACTTCCTGATTGTTTGTATATAGGCTTGCTATAAATGATCCAAAGAAGAAAAATATTACACCCATAATTGCTGCTATTAAAGCACCAATTTTACCACACATTTTTATGTAAGCCTCTGCCTTATCTGGTTCTTCTTCTCCTAAACTTCTACCTGTTAAAGTTGCTGCAGAAATACCAAAGGCTTGTCCAGGAGTAAATGAAAGATTAAGTATACTTATACATATTTGATGAGTTGCATAGGCCACTGTACCTAATGAAGCTATAATCTTAGTAAATACCAACATTCCTGCTCTCATGGCCAACTGTTCACCAGAGGCTGGCAATCCAATTTTGATTAAATTATAGATAATATCTTTATCAAATTTAAATTTCTTTTTTAAATTTATATGGACTATATTTTCTTTATTTAATACAACTCTAACTAGCATTATACTAGCTATTACTTGTGATAGAGAAGTAGATATACCTGCTCCTAAGACACCTAGTCTTGGAAATCCAAATAGACCGTAAATTAGAACAGCATTACCAATTACATTTAATGAATTAGCTATTATATTTATCTTCATAGGTGTTTTTGTGTTTCCCGATCCCCTTAAGGAAGCAAAGATAGAAAAGTTAAAAGCTTGAAATACAAATCCTAAAGCAACTACCCTAAAATAGCCTCTACCTATAAGCAGAGTATCCTCTTGAGCGCCAAAAAATGTCATGGCTGAATCTGTCATACCTAATCCTATAAATAGTATAGGAATTACTAATAGTAGTTGAGTAAGTATCATAACATGTTTTACAACAGATTCTATTCTGTCCTCTCGCTTTGCTCCAATATAGCGGGCTACCATTGTCGTAGCTCCAATATTCAAGGATTGTACTAAGGATAATCCTAAAAATACAAGTTGGTTGGTTACCCCTACTGCAGCAATAGATGCAGCAGTCGTAGCAGCATCTCCTGATC
>CAZIII010000077.1:0-9073 GCA_964539425.1 uncultured Tissierellaceae bacterium
AATCTTCCTTAGGAATTCCTGATTTTTCAAAAGCCTTATCTATGCAATGGTACCAATTATCCATTGAAACTTCGTTTAATCTATCTTTCATATGCTTTGCATCAAAAAGTCTTAGAGATTTATATGCTTCATCAATATTGTCTGAAGTAATAGGCTTTTCAGTTCCTCCGAATTCCACTCCTGCATCCCTAGCCATGGTTCCATCAGTCATTATATGAGAACCTAACAATAGATTCTTATTATAGTTTTTCTTTAGTATTATTGCTCCACCACCCGCAGAAAGGTTATACATCATTGACATGTTTTTATCTGCATAATCTACGAAATCTCCGTTTCTATATCCACCTACAATCATTGTAGTGTTTATATCAGGGTCAGCAATCATCATATCCTTAGCTATTTTCATAGCAGCAACAGTTGTACAGCATCTTTGTTGAACATCTATTGCCCAGGCATTTGTAGCCCCAATTTTTTCTTGTATATAAATTCCTGATGTGGTCAGTGGGTATTCCTTCCACTCTTCCCCCATACATAGGATTAAATCTATTTCCTTTGGATCTATTCCTGTTCTTTTAATTGCATCAAGTCCAGCCCTAACACCCATCTCTTGAGTTCCGTCATTTTGTCCTGGTATGGATTTTTCAATAATCCCAAGTTTCTCTACGACTGCTTCCTCAGCCCATATACCTTTTGAAGCCAAAGATATTTCCTTAGCAGTCATTCTTCCCTCTGGAATATATATACCAGTTCCAACAATTCCCACATTTATATTAGTCATAGTTACCTCCCATAAATATCATTTATCTTTCCTAAGCCATGAAGGATAATATAAGGTTCATAAATCTATTTAAATCATCAGTCATAGGTGCATGACCCCCATTGTCTAATAATTCTAATTTAGAAATGTCTCCAATACCTTCAGCTATTCCAACTCCCATATCCATAGGCACTATTAAATCTTTCTTACCTTGTATAACCATAGTTGGAGCTTTTATTTTGTGGACTTCTCCAGTCCCTTCTACTACTCCATTATGTTCATCTGATATATTAAAATGAACTAATGAATAATCTATATCTACTAAATTCCTTTGAGTAAGCATAGCCTCTAAATATTCCTCATATCGTTCTTCCTTTGGTTTCCCAAACAAATATATTCCAGAGTCCCATACCATTCTAAGAAATGCCTTATCCCTATTCCAATATGCATTTAATATTGGGACTACCTGTACCTTATCTGCCCCTATTTCTTCCTTTGTTCTTAGGAATTCTCCCAAAATAGGTTGACCAGTATCATCTTTTTTGAACATAGGATAACCTTTAATACCTACTGACTCCACTAATATGAGTTTTTCAACATATTCAGGATAATCTATGGCAAAATACATAGCCACTCCTCCACCTGTAGACCATCCAGCTAAATTAAAGCTTTTTAATCCCATGGCATCAACAAAGAGCTTCAAGTCTTCAGAGAAATCTCTTAATGAATTTACAGGAATATTATAGGATGATAGTCCAAAACCTCTCATATCAATTGCATAGCTTGTATATTCAGGTGGCATACTTTCCATTACTGTATCCCAATGCTTAGATGTGGACATATTACCATGGACTAAGATCAATATCTTAGAACCCTCTCCTATTTTCCTATAACCCATTGTCTCTCCATTTGATAACTTAATTGAATTTAATAAAATCATTTTTATCCTCCTTCTATAATAAATTTAGATAAATATTAAGTTTTTTTCTTTATGCTTAATTATAATGCAATATATATGCCAATACTTTTTTCGATTAAATATGAATATTTCTTTAAAAATAGATAAAATATAGTTAGAATAAGTATATTTATCTATTATTGTCTGTCTTTGTTTTGTACATGTATGAATTTTATACAGTTTTGTCATGGAAAATAAAAAACTACCCTTTAATAGGTAGTTAGTTTTCTATAGTATTCCGTACTTCTCCATTCTATCATATAAGGTTGAACGACTAATATCCAGTAGCTTAGCTGTCTTTAGTTTATTCCCTTCAGTATATTCCAAACACATCATAATAGCTTCCTTCTCAGTGTCCTCTATTATTTCTTTTAAAGGTCTTATGGGTCCATCCATTACTATCTTTGTATTTTGTGTTAAATACACAGGAAGATGTACTGGTAATATGGTATCAGAATCTGTAAGGTTTATTGCTCGCTCCAATACATTTTCCAATTCCCTTACATTCCCTGGCCAACTATGTCCCTCAAGACATTCCATGGCCTTGTGGGATATACTGGTAACATATCTACCAAGTTGATTTGATAGCTTTTTCAGAAATAAATTCACAAGCTCCTCTATATCTCCATACCTCTCCTTCAATGGTGGTATTTCTATAGTCATTACATTAAGCCTATAATACAGATCCTCTCGGAACTTACCTTCATTGATCAATTTCTTTAAATCCTTATTAGTAGCTGCAATAACTCTAACATCTACCTTTATAACCTTGTTTCCCCCAACCCTTTCAAATTCCTTTTCTTGTAATACTCTTAATAATTTTGCCTGCATCTTCAATGGCATATCACCTATCTCATCTAAGAATATGCTTCCGCCATTGGCCAATTCAAATTTTCCTATCTTTCCACCCTTTTTAGCACCAGTAAATGCTCCTTCATCATATCCAAAAAGCTCCGATTCTAGTAATTCAGAGGGTATAGCTGCACTATTTATCTTTACAAAGGGTGAAAAACTTCTAGGGCTATCATTGTGAATTGCATGGGCAAATAATTCCTTTCCAGTACCACTCTCTCCTAGAATCAAAACATTGGAAATGGAGCTGGATGCTCTTTTCCCTACAAACTTTGCATTTGACATCTTTTCACTATTACCAATAATGGTATCCCAGGAATATTTGGCTCCATACATTTCTTTTAACTGATTTTTATATAAATGTAATTCTGTTTCAAGAAGTTTATTCTTTGTAATAATATCCTTAAATTGCTCAATTCCTTCAAATAGTACCATACCTATGGCATATTTTACTTCACCCTTATTGTCAAGTACTGGAAGCCTATGAACAATAGCCGTATGGCCATTTTCAAATGTATGCTTCCATGCTATTTCAGCCTTTTTTGTCTTAAACACATATGGAAATCTTGAGTATTTGTCCACCTCTAGCACTGGTTTTCCCACTATATCATCCTTAGAAAACCCAAGAAAATCAGCAAAGACTTGATTAATCATTGTAATCTTGCTATCCTTATCCAACATAATTAGTGGTACTGGAAGGGGATCAAATATCCTGTCCATCATTGAAGCAAGATACTTAGTAAGTATTGTATCTTCATCTAGTATTACATCCTCCTGAATTACTTCAATACCTTGATTGTCTTTATATATTCCGTTATCTATTTTCCTATGATCCATAAAGCCACCTCCAAAAGATTGCTTAGTTGAAAAGACATATACTATGATTTTATCATAGTACTGTATAGAAATGGGAATTTTTTTAATAAAATAAAGCTATTACCTCATAAAGGCAATAGCTCATGAAATGCAAAACTATTTGATTAATCTATATTAAACCACTACCCCACCCGTTACTTCAAGTACAGCCCCTGTAATAAATTTAGCTTCATCTGATGCTAAGAAAGCATAAGCATTGGCAATGTCCTCTGGCTCTCCTAATTTCTTTAGGGGTGCTTTGTCCTTCATCATAGCTATAACATTCTCTGGCATTTTCTTTACCATTGGAGTAGCGATAAATCCTGGCGCTACAGCATTGGATCGAACTCCTTTTTTACCAAGTTCCTTAGCCCAAGTCTTAGTCATTCCTATTACTCCCCATTTTGTAGCAGCATAGTTTGTTTGACCAAAATTTCCATATATTCCTACTACTGATGAAGCATTAAGTATTACTCCACTACCTTGTTCTACCATTACCCTTGCAGCTGCTTGGCCGCAATTATATACTCCCTTTAGATTTACATCTATAACCTTGTCCCATTGATCTTCTGTCATCTTTAGAAGAGTAGCATCCATAGTAATCCCAGCATTATTAACAAGGATATCTAATCTGCCATATTTCTCCACTGTAGTTTCTATCATTTTGTTAACAGATTCTTGCTTTGTAACATCAACTATAAGTCCTGTAGCTTCTCCACCCATTGATATTATCTCACTCACAGTTCTATCAATATCATCTGAATTAATATCTGCTACAACAACCTTTGCTCCCTCTTGAACAAATTTCTTTGCAGTTGCCTCTCCAATACCTCTTCCCCCGCCTGTGATAATTGCTACTTTGTTTAATAATCTCATTATATGCTTCCTCCTTTTAATATTAAATTAAGCTTAACTATCTAATTATTATATAAGCAAGAAGTATGCCATAATTATTTAGCAAAGTAATCAAAAAAATCAAGGGCCCATGTTTCCATGAATACCCTTGACCTTCAAGGAGGAACATCTTATTCAGTTATATTCATCAATCCATCTTCTAATATTCCCATATTTACACTTAATACTTCTTCTAAAAAGTTAAGAGGAACAAAAGTTGTAGAATCTTTAATCTCTGGTGCAGTACCAAGTTTTACAAGCATTTTTGCAAAATTATAATTATCTTCGCCAATTGTTACTGCTGTCCATTGTGGCCCTTTTATTAATTCTGCTCTTCTTAAATCATTATCCCATTTTACTTTATATCCTAATACTTCAGCAATTTGTCTAAGAGGGATCATAACAATGCCCTTTTCATTTTTATATATTTGTTTATTTAAAGTAATTTCTTTTTCATTTATTACTATTTTATCAAATACTGATATTTCATTCTCTACAACTTCTACTTCTGGTGTTTCTACTTCTAATACAATATCCTCTTTTTCCATTACGATTATTTTCTTTGGTCCAGTTTGAGCTGGAATACTCTTAGTTGACATTGTATAGAAAACTATCAAATCCTTATCCCCTAGGTCTTCTTTATCTACCTTATTTCCATCTTTGTCAATTATAACTGTAGTGTCTGTTGCATTTATTTTCAACATTCCATCAGAAGATATTAACTCTTTATTAAATTTAGATACTTCTACATTGATTAGCTCTTCTGCTTCATTTAATATAAAAATGTCTGGAGATAATTGAGCTGGCAAGCTCATTAGCATTATTGTATCCTTGCTATAGTATCCAGTTACAGTCTGCCCTTCCTTAAATGTGTCCTTAGATATGAAATCCATAGTCTTGTCGTTTAAAAGAATGACATCATCGTCTATATGAAACAACATTCCATTATATGGATCGGATTCGTTGTCCTTTACCATAATAGATATATACTTTTCGTTTTTAGTAATACTAGTTATTTTCCCCTCATACTTAATATAGTCTTTTACCATTATTTCCTCTTCACTATTGATAGGGGCAGATATAACAGTCACTTCCTCTACTAAATCATTAGCATTAACTAAAATCGGACTCAATGTAATACAAGCCGCCATTGATAATACTATATATTTTTTAAAATTTCTCATTTATTACCACTCCTTTTTATAGTTGGTCTTTCTTATAATACTAATATATCAAATATCTTTCCCCAATTGGTTACATTGGGATTACAATTTAGTTACATATGATTGACATAAAGTAGAAGAAGCTCCCGCCTTTCTTGCCCCAGTAATGTTTGTAGATAACCATGTAGGTGGAAGCTATTATCTTCAAATTTATATGATTAGTGGCTTTCACTATTTAAGTTCATGGCGCATATAATAGTAAAAAGCCAATGAAAGGAAGAATAAAATGAATGAAATTTATGAGCAATATAATTCTGCATATAACAATAATACTTCAACAAATAATCTCCAACCTTCTTGTAAAAGGCCACCAATACACTACCCAGGCTGTTGGGAGCAATGTGTTGACTTAAGTGACCATGGCCCCAATCCTTATGTAGTTAATATTGAAAAAGCTACAAAGCAAAACTATACTTTCCGAACTGCTTTATGGACAGGGAATTTTCTACAACTTACAGTAATGAGTATCAATCCTAAGGATGATATAGGCTTGGAAATTCACTATGAACACGACCAATTTATAAGAATTGAAGAAGGTCAGGGCCTTGTTCTAATGGGAGATAGTAGAGATAATTTATATTTCCAAGAAAGGGTTTCTGATGGTTATGTAATATTTGTACCTGCTGGCAAATGGCATAATCTAATTAACACAGGCTGCACACCCCTTAAATTATATTCTATTTATGCACCACCTGAACATCCTCATGGTACAGTTCACAAAACTAAAGAGGATGCTGAAAATCATATGGGATATTAATCTACATCCCCATATTTACCATTTTAAGACCCTTGATTCTCTTATGTAATCAAGGGTCTATATATGCCATATTCTATTATGCTTAATTTCTATTACTTATATATAAGATTTAATTTTCAATAATTCTCTTAGCCTTGGAAATAGTATAGTATATTTTACTTTGGAATAACTCTTCTTGCAGTATAGTAGCTATTTGCATAATATCCTGATGCCAGTGTTGTTATCTTTACCACATCTCCAGTTTGAGGAGAATGTACAAATTTTCCATCTCCCACATAGATCCCTACATGATTTATAGTCTTACCATTTCTTGCAAATAAGACTAAATCACCATATTGTAGATCCTTCTTAGCTACATAGGTTCCTGCATTAATCTGTGTTTTCGATGTTCTAGGTATGCTTATACCTAGTTTACCAAACAAATAATATGTTAGTCCAGAGCAATCGAAGCTATTAGGCCCTGCTGCACCATATCTATAGGGCTTGCCCAATTCTTGACCTATAAGATCCTTTAATTTTGATTCTAAGCTGTTATCTTTACGCCTTATGCTACTTCTTGATACAGTTAAAGAACTTCTTTGGGCTCTATCAGTTTCTATTATCTTATCATATATTCTTTTGGCAATAACAATGGCCTCTTCTCTGGAAGTAAACCCCTTAGGATCAAATCTATTATCTGCAACTCCATTTATAACCTCTATACCATATAAATAGCTTACTGCTTCTCTTGTCCATGTGGAAATCATATTATAGTCATCAAATATATACTCATTAGGATTTGAATAATCATACTTTGGCTTGGCTGTTTGCATAGTACGATAGAGAATTAAGCTAACTTCCTCACGACTTATATTATCATAAGGAGCAAATACTCCATTATCTCTCCCATATACTAAGCCTAATTTGTTTGCCTTTATAATATTTGGATTTTCTGTATCTATAAAGGGATTTTCTCCTTCTAATACGATTTCTCTTCCAATTATTGTCTCAAATAATTGTAGAGCAAGCTCACTAAACTCTTCTCTCGTAATATCACTTTTATAATTTCCCAAGATATTCTCAGGAACAAAGGCAATTTCCTTAGCTCCAAGAATCTCCACCTCTGCCCAGCTACTTGGAGTATCTATTAAACTTTCTGCCACTGCCATATAAGTATATGTACTTGGTGGAATTATGGTACTAGCGATAATTGTAAATATTAAAGCTAATTTAATCGTTTTCAGTCTATTTGTCATTAGTTCCCGCCTTTCTTCCAAGGCAGTAATAGAAATAAAGCTATAGCTATTTAATATTTACATATTATCACAAAAGCTAGCCCCTTAGGGCTACCTCATTCCACCATCATATCCACAATCTGACATTAGATAAAATATCTGTAATAATAGGATTAGTTCCATCAACTTTTATTATATTTTCATTTTATGATATTTTCTTCTCCCACTTATTTCCTCTATATCTATGGATGAAGAACGCTGCTCTTACATACCAGTCACAAATCATTGCGATCCAAACACCAAACATTCCAACGCCTAAGTAACTAGCAAATAATATGCCTAGTCCAATCCTTGTAATCCACATTGACCCTACACTTACTATCATTGTAAATCGTACATCCTTTGCAGCCCTTAGGGTATTTGGGAGAGTAAATCCAACTGGCCATGCTATACAAGCATTTATTCCATAGAATATGATTACCTTTCTAGCAAGTGCTGCCGTATCTGGCGATAGATTGTACATCTTCAGTATAAGTGGGGATGATAGAATTATAATTCCATTTACAATAGCTAAGGCAATATAAGCATATTTATGAAGAATCCTTGTATAGTATCTGGCTTGGTCATAATCTCCAGCCCCAACACACTGGCTGACTACAGTAACCAAACCTAGTCCTATGGCAGCTCCAGGAAGAAATTGAAATGCTGTAACAGTATTTGCAACTGCATTTGCTGTAATTGCAGCTGTTCCAAAACTCGATACAAGACTTAATAATACTATCTTACCTAGCTGAAACATGCTATTTTCTATACCATTTGGTATTCCTATTTGAAGGATATTTTTAACCATTAGTCTATCTACTTTGTATCTGAATGGCTTGCTTATATGAATAGTAAGACTTTTATCCCTAAGTAATAAAACTATAATTAGAGCAGCAACTGCTCTAGATAAAAGGGTCGGAATAGCTACCCCTTCAACTCCCATTCTAAATCCATATATTAAAATTGCATTTCCCACAACATTTATGGTATTCATAATCAAAGAGATTTTCATAGTTATTTGAGAATTTCCCATAGCTCTAAACAATGCAGCTCCACTGCTGTATATTGCTATAAAAGGAATGCTTGCAAATACAATCATCATATAGTTATTGGCATACTCTGCTACCAGTGGCTCTATTGATCCAAATACTACATTTAATATAAAGCTTCTACCAATATACATCAGCCCCATAATAACTAGGGAAATAAGTGTTACGAATACTATGAGCTGTTCTCCCGCTTTGGAGGCTTTTTCACTTTCATTTCTTCCTATATATTGGCCTGCAACCACTGCTCCACCTGTTGCCAATGCTCCAAATATGTTTATGATTAGAATATTTATTGAATCCACTAAGGATACCGCAGATACCCCACTTTCCCCAACACTTGCAACCATTACAGTATCTGCCATACCAACGGCTACTGCCAGCAGTTGCTCTACTATAAGAGGCAAAATTAGATAAATTAGGTTTTTTCTAGAAAAAATATAGTTTTGTTTTATGCCCTTTTTCATTTGTGATT
>CAZIII010000078.1:0-9070 GCA_964539425.1 uncultured Tissierellaceae bacterium
CGGGGTCGATGACCATCGCATGCTACACATTGATATGATGCAGTCAACTTGGGAGGTCCTGTTAGCTCTTTACACAGGGGTGATGGGGAAAGGATTAGGTTGTATCAAAATATGGTTGACTATCATATAAGCCTTCACCATCCAAAACCATCCCATAGAATCTATATAAAAAAGAAAAATTGGAAACTCAGACCAATAAGCATACCAACGATAAAAGATAGAATATATCAAAATATCGCAAAGATGGCACTTGAACCACAATGGGAAGTGAATTTTGAACCTACTTCATACGGATTTAGACCTAAAAGAGGATGCCACGATGCAATAGAGAAAATTTTCAAATCTTGATCACATGGAAAGAAGAGATGGATATTTGAAGGGGATTTCAAAGGTTGTTTTGACAATCTAAGTCAAGATTATATTATGGAGCGGATAAAAGATTTTCCAGGAAAAGCAGTAATAGGAAGGTGGTTAAAAGCTGGATATGGAGATAATAATGTATTCAATAGAACTGAAAAAGGAAGCGGACAAGGCTCAGTAATTTCACCATTATTAGCAAATGTTACACTACATAGAATGGAAGAACAACCAGGGATAAAATATAAAACGTTTGTCAGAAAAGATGGTTACAACTGTGCATATAATCGAACTCCTTATGCTATGTCAAAATATGCAGATGACTTCGTAATAATGTGTAAAAGCAAAGAAGATGCAGAGTCAATCTATGACAAACTAAAACCTTATCTAAAAGTTAGAGGACTTGAATTAGAACCTAGTAGAACCCGTGTTGTAGAAATTACAGAAGGCTTTGACTTCCTAAGTTTCAATAAAGTGAGTCGAAGACTTTTCGAAAGGTTACACCCTAAAAAATCAGCTAAATGGATAAGTGATAGATATCACAAAACAGATTTTGAGGGTAAAAGTAAAAATAAGTGAAAACTCACGGATCCAATAGAAAATAAACAATTGAAGATAATGATGTAAATACCAATAATAAAACATATAATGATAAAACATACTGCGGGTCCCTATGATAAAAATATGGGTGAATACTTTAAAATCCGTGATAAGAAATATTATATTAAGATGAAAAACCAAGACAATTAAGATAAAAAGTATGCTTGAGCTGTATGTCGTGAAAGTGACACGTACAGTCCTTAGGCGAGAAAGAGGGGGTAACTCATCTGACTTAGCCGACATAGGTCAAGTCCGGTTCTGTGAGGTGTTGGATTCATGAGGCCCATCTACTCGACCTTAACTTTATTTCTTAGTTTATAGATCAATTATTTGGATTTTTGAATAGGGATTTACATAAATCCCTATTCTTTATAATAAATTTCTTTTATATAGTGAATTTTTAATAAAAACTTTTCAAATTCATATTCTAACGTTTTATCATTTACCTTTTTACCAATAATAGACCTCATAAATCTATTTAAAATATCAATTGGTGTATCGGAATTACTTATATTACAATCTAGTCCTAAACTGGCATTTTCGAATTCTGAACATTCTGGAATGAATACATAAACCGAGCTAGATAATGGAGTTTTTTCATCTATTATCTTTAATATATATTTCATATTATCACAATTATATGCATCTAACATATATTCTAAAATTCTAGGCAAATACAGATGTTTAGGGTATAGATATATCTCATATTTTGAACTTAATTTATAAAGACAAGCAAAAAACATTCCAGAAAGAACATCTAGGTCAACTTTTTCTTTTCCACCGAAAATTCTGTGGAAGTAAGTTTCTGCATCATGAATGCCATATCCATTATGATTAGGAGCTACCACTATCATTCTATAGCCCATATTGAATTTAATGTTTTTATCCAAACTAGATAGGGCCACATCATTATCAAGTATCTTTTCTGCTACTTTAAAACCACGTTTATTTCTATTATAGTTATTGTTACCACTATATTTCAAGTCCTCCATCATCTCTGATACCCTAGGGTCATCAAGGGAAATAGCAAGTTTTAAGCTTTCAAGATTAATGTCCAAGTAATCGCATATCTTAACAATCTCTTCAAAAGAAAAGCTTTCTCGAAAAACCTTATTAGAATAATTCGAAGCACTACACCCTATAATCTCAGCTAATTTGACTTGATTTATGCCATTCTCCATTCTTACTTTTTCTAGATAATCTACATAATTAAACTTTGTCATCGTATCTACCTCCAACATCTTTATATTAAACATTATACCATAATGAGGTGAGTTGTACAACTTGTTATCAAGATATGTTGTGAATTTATCTCACTTGGAATCACTATGTGACAAGACAGAGTCATTGGGGACAGTCCGAGACCACTGAAAAGGTATTTAAAATCCAACTAAAATGTTATATAAATAAAGCAAAAGCCTCCTTGATTTGATATAATGTAATTGACCGTAACATTGTAAGCGTATAATAATCTCATGGATTTAAAAGTATCATTAAACATGAGATAATATCCCTACACTTTTAATGTAACCAAGTACTTTGCCAACATTAAAAGTGTAGGGAGGATGATTAACATTACAACTATGAAAACATTTAAACATGAAATGCTGAAATCCCAATGGATGGAAATCATTAAAAGACATAGTAAAAGTGGACAATCTATTAGGCAGTGGTGTGAAGAAAATGACATTTCAAAAGGTAAATTCTACTATTGGCAAAGAGTCATTAGAGAAGAAGCCTTAATTAAAGCTGGAACATTAGCTGTTACACAAAGGTACTGGGTACCATCCAACTTTTGTCGAATAAAACAATTTACACCTCATAGGCAGAAATACTTGCTTGTGGGGTGTTTTTTATGTTTTTGTCATGAAAGTATTGTAAATAGTGACTTAAACTGATATATTAAAACAAACACAATAAACAGAATTATCTAAAAATTATAGTATGTTGGAGAGGTGGTTATCAGATGGCAAAGAAGAAACGAATTTGGTATCCTGGTGCAGTTTATCATATTACAAACCGAGGCAATAGAAGATCAGATATATTCAGAGATGAAGAAGACTACCAAGTTTATCTTATTATACTGGAACAGACTATGGATAAATATCCGTATATTCTATATGCTTATTGCCTGATGACTAATCACATACATATTCAGTTAGAAACTAAAGACATTGAAATATGGCATATCATGAGATATATCAATTTATTATATACAAAGTATTTTAATAATAAATACAATTATGTGGGCCATTTATTTCAGGGTAGATATAATTCTGAGTTAATTGAAAATGATGCTTACAATCTTCAAACTAGCAAATATATTCATCTTAATCCTGTAAGTGCTGCTATGGTAGAGAAACCAGTTGAATATGAATGGAGTAGCTATGATGTATATATGGGTAAGAGAGAAAGCAAAATTATTACTGATGAGAAGATACTATCTTATTTTAAAAGTGGTAACAGGAAATTGTATAAAGATTATGTGGAGTCTGGACTTGTACATCAGAATACAAATAAAGAAAGCCAGGAAGAAATGGAGGTAATGTAAATGGCGTCTATTATTAATAGCTTTGCTATATCAGGAATTGAGGGGTATGTAGTTGAAATAGAAACAGATACTATTTATGGACAACCTTCAATTAATATAATAGGTCTTGGAGATCGTGCCATTAAGGAATCAAGTGAAAGAATACAAGCCGCTATTATATGTAAAGGATATGAATTTCCAAAGATGAAAATCGTTATAAACTTAGCACCGGGAGATATTCAGAAAAGAGGATCCCACTTTGATTTGGGTATGGCCATAGGGCTTCTAATTCAGTCCAACCAGATTTTACCTAAGGATATAGATCTAAATAGTTTTGGATTTATAGGGGAGCTATCACTAAATGGTAAGATTAGACCATGTACAGGAGTATTGCCTATGGTTATAGCAGCAAAAAAGGCTGGTATAAAAAATATTATTGTACCCTTAGAAAATGCCCAAGAAGCTTGTTTGGTAAATGGGATCAATGCATATGGATTTGGGGATTTGAAATCTATTATTGGTTTTATTGAAGGCAGGGGAGAAGCAAACCTAATAATAGATGATGGAAGCTTAGAATTAATACCAAATTACCCTATTGATTTCAGCGATGTAAAGGGACAAGATGTATTAATTGAGTATATAGTAGTAGCTGCTGCTGGTGGACATAATATGCTTATGGTAGGGACTCCAGGCTGTGGTAAGTCTATGATTGCCAAAAGGATACCAACTGTCCTGCCCAAAATGGCAGAGGATGAGGCCTTGGAAGTGACTAAAATCTATAGTGTAGCAGGACTATTAAAAAATAGAGGTAATTTAATCACTGAAAGACCATTTAGAGCACCTCATCATAGTGCGTCTCTAAACTCTTTAGTAGGTGGTGGAAATAATGCTATGCCAGGTGAAGTGTCTTTAGCCCATAATGGTGTTTTGTTTCTAGATGAGGTAGCTGAATTTAGCAAAAAAACTTTAGATGCTTTAAGACAACCTATGGAAGATAAGAAAATCACAGTAGCACGAGTGAATTCAACAAATACATATCCAACAAACTTTATGTTTATTGCAGCAATGAATCCATGCCCCTGTGGTTATCATGGAACTAAAAAGTGTAAATGTACCGATTATGAAGTATTAAAATATAGACAAAAAATTTCGGGCCCCATACTTGATAGAATAGATATTCAAAAATATGTACACCCTGTGAATTTTATTGAATTAACAGAAAAGAAAAAAGGTCAATCATCTGATGATTTAAGGGAAAGGGTTGAGAAGGCAAGGGAAGTACAGAGGTTAAGGTATAAGGATATTGAAGGGGTTAACTGTAATGCCCAAATGACTCCAGAACTTATTAGGGAACATTGTGAGTTGGAGGAGGATTCAAAAGAGTTACTAAGAATGGCTTATGATAAATATGGATATAGTGCCAGAACTTATGATAAGTTTCTAAAAATAGCTAGAACCTTTGCAGATTTAGATAATTCACCTAAAATCAGGAAACAGGACATTTCAAATGTACTATTATCAAGGGATTTAGACAAAGAAAAAATAAGAATGAATGTTATTTAAAAGGGAGTTATGTTTGTGTTATATTGGATATGGTTGACCCAGATAAATGGAGTAGGACCCAAAAGACAAAGGGTATTATTAGACAAATTTAATAATCCTGAGAATATTTATAGGGCCTCTTTAGTGGAATTATTAGAATGTGATGGTATAGGAAGTAAAACAGCTAAAACTATAATCGAATCAAAGACCTTAGAGAAGGCTAAAATTATTCTAGATAATGTAAACACGTCAAATATAAAATTATTAACATTAGATAGTCCTTTGTATCCTGATGATGCAAAAAATATTACAGAAATGCCTATTTTATTATATTATAAAGGTAACTTAATTAAGAACAGCATGGGAGTTGCCATCATAGGGGCTAGAAGGTGTACTGAGTATGGGAAGATAGTGACAAATGAAGCTGCTACTTATTTAGCAAAACAAAATATACCCGTAATTAGTGGTATGGCAAAAGGTATTGATGGTTATGCCCACACATCTTGTTTAAAATCAGGTGGCTATACAATTGCTATAATGGGAAACGGATTAGATATATGTTACCCACCGGAACATATTGAGTTGATGGAAAGAATAATTGATAATGGAGCAATAATATCAGAATATCCACCTGGAGTTAGGCCAAATCCTAGACACTTTCCCAAAAGGAATTTACTTATTAGTGCATGGTCATATAAAATATTAGTAATAGAAGCAGGAGCAAAAAGCGGATCCCTGATTACAGCCAATTATGGAAAACAATACGGCAGAGAAATCTTTGCAGTACCAGATAATATATATAACCCGGAAAGCATAGGAAGCAATAGATTAATCAATGATGGAGCTACAATTTACTTGGACAAAGAACAATTATTAATAGAAAATCGATATGGACCTAAGATAAAAGTAGAGGATAATAATTCTACTACTACAAGTGTCTTGAATAACTTAGATGAATTAGAAAAAGAAATCATTGAAATATTATTAACTGATGAATCAAAGACATTGGAGGAACTTAGTATTCTACTTAATATGGATATAATGCAATTAGTAGGGAAATTGTCTCTTATGGAGATGGAGGATAAGCTAGTTATTAAGGGGTCTATCGTAAGTGGGGTGTAAATCAACATTTTTCGACAAAATTCGGGTGGTACCCGGTACCTTTGTGGGTACCTTGTTCACTGCACAGCTATACTAGCAACTTGTAGTTTTTTAGCAGCACCTATAACAGTTAAATTACTTGCTAGAGTAAAGCAGGACAAGGGGACAGGAACCTCGTCCTAAACCTCGTCCTAAAGCCTATTAAACAAAAGTAAGGTGCCTTAATATTATCATAAAAGCCGATATAGTAAATGGACACAGGACAGGCCATTAGTCCTTTAATGTTAACTTTAACAATTTTGGGTTACTATACTAATTAATGGGTATAAATACATATGTTTAAAAAATTTAATTAGGGGGAATTGTTAAATGAAGAACAGATTTATTAGTATCTTGTTAGTATTTATTTTAATTCTTGGCTTAGGTGTTCCGTCAATGGGGGCAGAGTCATATGTATTTAGTGATATAGCTGACTCCCAATATGCTAAGGCTATAGAGCAGCTTTTTACAGAAGGAATAGTACAAGGAGATGTAAATAATAAATTTTATCCAGAAAGATTACTTACAAAAGCAGAAGCTGCAACACTTTTAGTACGAGGATTTAGACTTTCTGAGATTGAACCATTAATAATTGAGGATACTGAATTGGTAAAGAAGTTTACATATTCTAATCCTTTAGAAGTTATAACTGATGAATTTTCCATACCTTCAGCTAAGGATATAGTTAACCATTGGGGATTAAACTATATTGAAGGATTATTAAAGGTTAGAGCAGATAGTGTAGACAATAATGTATATAATCCAGATTCTACCATCACAAAGGCAAAGTTTGCAGAGCTAGTAGTAAAGGTGGTATTTGGTGCTGATACTAATGCAGATTTTATTGATGGATTAGTTCAAACTGGCCTTATTGATAAAGATATGATAAGTTCTCAAGAGTTTATAACTAGAGGAGAAGCTGCATATATAGTTAATACAATTATATCAAATCCAGATTTTAAAATAATCACAGTATTTGCAACTTCAGACATACATGGTCATTTAGAACCATACAAAGCAAGTGGAATGGAACGAGAAATTGGTGGACTATCCAAAATGAGCAAAATTATTAAAGATTTTAGAGTTAAGTATCCACAAGCTCTTTTAATAGATGCAGGAGATGCACCATATAATACGAATATTGCTAATCTTTTTGAAGGAGCATCAACAATTGATGTTATGAACGAAATGAAGTATGATGCCATGGCATTGGGTAACCATGATTTTGATTATCCTTTTAATATAATGGAAAGAAATGCAGGCAAGGCTAGCTTCCCTTTTTTATCTGCCAACACATATTTTGAAGGACAGTATCCACAGTTTCTAAAACCATCTATTATTAAAGAAGTTGATGGAGTTAAAATAGGTATAGTAGGCGTTACAGATGATATGAGTCATGTATATACACATCCTAACAATGTTAAAGGAATTGAATTTAAAGAGCAATTTGAAGCTACTAGACAAGCAGTAGAAGATATTAAAGATGATACTGACCTGATAATAGCTTTAGCTCATATTCACGGAAACAACCCTATTCTACCTACTAAAGTTAGTGGAATTGATATAGAAATTGGTGGAGGACAGGATGTAGTAGGTTTCCCACAACTTATTGAGGATACGTGGTTAATATCTCCAGGAAAACATGCCGAGGTATTAAATCATATAAATATTAATATGTATAATAATGAAATGCTAGGTATTAACTTTGCACATATTTTCTTAACTGAGAATTTAGAAGATGATCCAGTTACCGAGAATATTATTGAAAGTTATAGAACTCAATTAGATGAAAAGATGAATGATGTAGTAGGCGAAACCACGGTTGTACTTGATGGTGAAAGAGCTACAGCTAGAATGAAAGAATCAAATTTAGCTAATCTTATATCAGATGCTTTAATAGATTTTACAGGTGCTGATATTGCACTTCAAAACGGTGGAGGAATTAGAGCTAGTATAGATCAAGGGCCTATAACTATGAATGAAGTATATGCAGTACTTCCTTTTGATAATACTGTGGTTGTAGTTGAAGCTACTGGAGAAACTATATGGAAGACCTTAGAACATGGTGTTTCTTGGTATCCAGGAGCAGCAGGAGGATTTTTACAAGTTGCTGGTTTAGAGTATACTTTTGATGGAGATAAAGAAGTAGGTTCAAGAGTTACAGAAGTATTGTTTGATGGAAAACCTATTGAACTTGACAAGGTATATAAAGTAGTATCAAATGATTTCTTGACAGGTGGTGGAGATAATTTCACTATGCTAAAAGAGGATACAACAGAAGTTTTTAGAACTAAATTATTCTTAAGAGATGCATTTGTTGAATACCTGATGAAGGTTAAAACAGTATCACCAGAATTAGAGGGTAGAATAACAGTAATAAACCCGGCAGAATAAAAGAGAGGGACAAGGGTACTATTATCAGAACTCTTTAAATATTAAATGTTTACAAGATAGACAAATCATGATATAATATGAGTATATTAAGAGTGTGAAAAGAGGTGAGATCATGGAAGTAAATATTAGACCATCAGCAGATTTAAGAAATAAATATAATGAAATTTCTAATCAGTGTAGGGAAACTAGGGAAGCAGTTATTATTACTGTAAACGGTCGAGGTGATACAGCTGTTCTTGGCTTGCAGGACTATAAGCAAATGAAAGCTGAATTAGAATTACTCAGAACTCTTGCAGAAGCAGAAGAAGATGTGCAAAATGGAAGATTGGGATCTATACAGGAATCTTTTGATGCTCTTCGTGAATCTCTAGTGAAGAGGAAGAATGAAAATGTATAAGATTTTAAGAACCGACAGGGCTGAAGATCAGCTTAGAGATATAATATACTATATTGCAGATGATTCAGGGAATATTGATACTGCTCTTAGGTATTTGGACAAAATAGAAA
>CAZIII010000079.1:0-9050 GCA_964539425.1 uncultured Tissierellaceae bacterium
TTGAAAATCCTCTTTTAATAAGGACATGCCTTAAGAATCCTTGATGAGTATCTTCGTCATAGGGTTTCATTTTAAAAGACCTCATAAATCCCTTGATGGTTTGTATAATTTCATCTGCCTTACTATCCTGAATCATGCATCTATCTATATCTATTATCTTATGCGTATTCGCCTGATAAAACCCCGATATTATCTGCCCCTTTTTATCATAGGAAAATGTTGAATGTATTTTATTTCTATAGTAATATGGATCTTTCATTGTTAGTATTTGGTTCACCTTGCCGTATGAACTAAGTAAATCTTCTACAATTGTCTGTTTGTAAATGTTTTGTCCTTCATTTGATATATGCTGAAGTTGGCAACCGCCGCATTTTCCATAATAGGGACATGGAGCTTTTGCTTTATATTTTTCTTCAATTTCTGATATCTTCATATTCTCACCTTTTATTCTTATATTTCCTTTCTCCAATTCTTTGGAGCAAATAAAGCTATTACTGTAAACAGTTCAAGTCTACCTAAAAGCATTAGTACAGAAAAAAATGCTTTTGAAATTTGGCTATATCCATCAAAAGTAGTAGTTGGTCCCACAAATCCCAAGCCTGGACCAATATTACCTAAAGTGGCAGCTACAGAACTTATTGCAGATTCCAGACTTACTCCTTCCAGTGATACTAAAATAGTAGATAATGCAAATAGAATAATGTATAATCCTGTAAAACTATAGATTCCTGCTATGGTTTCATTAGGAAGTACTTTGCCATTAATTTTAACTGGTATAACTGCCCTTGGATGGAATATCTTTAGTATCTCCCTTTTGATTAGTTTTAAAATAACTAATATCCTAATAACCTTCATACCGCCAGCTGTTGATCCTGCACTAGCTCCTACAAACATAAGCAATAGTAAAATCCCCTTGCTGAATGTTGGCCATATATCAAAATTTGCAGTAGAATAGCCGGTGGTTGTAATAATTGAGCTAACTTGAAAAAATGAATCTCTAAAGGCTAATCCTATACTTGAATAAGATGTTCTTAACAGATTAAGTCCTATTACAGCTACTGCTATAAAAATAATTATGAAATAAAGTCTCAATTCCTCATCTTTAAATACATCCTTTATTTTTCCTTTAAGCAAAGAATAGTATAAAGAAAAATTTACACCTGAAAGTACCATAAAGCTTCCTATTACAAGATGGATATAAGTGCTACTATACGCTCCTACACTGCCATTCATTGTAGCAAATCCACCTGTCCCCACAGTACCAAATGTATATACAAGGGATTCAAACCAAGTCATCCCACCGAATTTTAGTAGCACAACTTGAGCCACAGTAAAAGTAAAATAGGTAACATAAAGTATTTTAGCAGTATCTTTTAGTCTTGGCGCAATTTTCCCGGCAATTGGCCCAGGACTTTCCGCCTTAAATATTTGGAAACCACCTATGCCTAGTGCAGGTAACAAGGCTAAAGTAAACACTAAAATTCCCATACCACCAATCCAATGTGTAAATGAACGCCAGAACAAAATACCCATTGGTAAAATCTCAACATTTCCTATTACTGTTGCACCTGTAGTTGTAAATCCAGATACTATTTCAAAAAGTGCGTCTATATAGGTAGGAGTGCTACCTGATATATATAGTGGAATGGCACCAAAAAGAGAAATTAATATCCAACTTAATGATACTATGGTCAATCCTTCTTTTGCATTTATATGTTTTTTGTAATTTTTAGATCTAAATAAAAAATATCCAACGATACCCGTTAATAATATAGTTGATAAAAATGCCATCTTATCTACCTGATTTGTATATAAAGCTATTAATAATGAAGGCATCATTAATATTGATTCTAGTATTAATATACTACCTAGTACCCTTCGTACGATTCCATAATTCACTTAATACCCCTCCCTTATGTGGATTATGAAATATTTTTAGATTTGGTAAATTCTCTGTTAAACAAAATACTACGATTCTATCATTAGCTTGGATCACAGATTTCCCGTTAGGTATTGTAACCTTACCATTATGAACAATCGCAGCAATTATAATCCCTTTAGGTAATTTTAATTCTTCCAAAGTCTTGCCAACTATAGGTAAATCTTTCCCTATAATTATTTCAGTAACTTCCCCATTCCCGCCTATCAAAAGTGATACTGATACTATTTTTCCACCACGTATATACTTTAATATGCTACTTGCAGTAATAAAAATTGGATTAAAAGCTGCATCTATACCTAATCGATCTATTATCTTTGAATAATTCTGCCTACTTATCTTGGCAACCGCCTTGGGAACTCCAGATTGTTTTGCCATTAGGGCAGTTAATAAATTTTCCTCATCATATCCCGTTACTCCAACAAAGGCATCCATAGAAGATATCCTTTCTTCATCTAATAGATTAATATCTGTACCATCTCCATGAATAATCAGTATATTCTCCAATGTTTCCGATAGTTCTTGGCATCTTGCTTTATCCTTTTCAACTAAAGTAACTGCTATATTCATCTTAGCTAGCCTTTGAGATAAATATAGTCCAATATTGCTTCCCCCAAGAATCATTACTCTTTCTATGTCTTTTTTAGTTATATCCTGTGTAAACCTGTTATTTAAATCTTTTATCCTATCCGACTTACCTACCACATGGATTATATCATTTGCTAACAATTCCGTAGATCCATTAGGGATAACTATATCGCCACCTCTAGATATGGCAGTAATTAATAGCCCATCAAAGTCTTCTAATTCAATTAGCTTCTTTCCAACAAAGTCTTCCATATACTCGATATTTACATCAATCATCTGCACTTTTCCACTTGCAAATTCATCAGAATAGAAATTATAGCTTTTCAATAAGTATTTTTCAATTACTTGAGCTGTTGCTAAATCTGGATTAACTATATGATCAATTCCCATTTCCGCTTTAATAAAATCCAATTGTTGCATATATTCTGGATTTCTAATTCGGGCTATAGTCTTTTCACATCCTAATTTTTTTGCTAATGTGCAGATAAGGGTATTAGTTTCATCACTTTCAGTGCAAGCTACTAGCAAATTATAATGATTTATATTCAATTCTCTTAGAATTTTTATATCAATCCCATTCCCTGTAACGGTTAAAACATCCAAGTGTTCATTTACGAAATCTATTATTCTTCCATTAACATCTACTACAGTTACATCTATCTCCTCTAATACCATAGACTCAGCTAACTTATATCCTAGCTTTCCAGCCCCTACTATCATTACCTTCATATAATTCACCTCATAATTAATATATCAAATCCCATTATAGATTAATAGGGGTATATAAAAATATTTTACAAAAAAGAAAGCCAAGGGATTCCCTAACTCTCTTCGTATACATTACATTATTTATTTATTTTCTGATTTCAACTCTTTTAATTAGTAAATATCCTAAAGTATAAGATATCATTGCTATAATTAATCCTAAGGGTAATATAGCAAAATTACTAAATATTGATTCTAACCATAGGTATGTCTGAGAATATACTCCAAGTATATTTGCAATTATATGAAAGTTTTTTTCAAATACTACTCCAAATAATACTAGTATTCCAAATACTATCCAAAATTTATATCCATATTTATATTGCAATACTCCCAATAAATTAGACAAAGATGAATATATTAGAAAAAATGCAAATAAGGAAAGAATGATAATTAATATATTATCCTTTGATGTATTAAATATTCCAAAGTCAACCATTGGATTAATTCCTAAAAACTCAACAATATTTTTGTCAATTATCTGCAGAACACTTTGAACCACTGCAAAAATTAAAGATACCAGGAGATTATTACCTATTGCAGATTTATAAAAATCCCTTCTAGTGACTCCAAAACTAAGAGCTAGTGCAAAATATTCATAATACATGTTAATACCATATATAACAAAAAATATAAATATTGCCACCATGTTAGATCCAGCTACTGAGAACAAATCACCATCATGTATAAAGGGTCCAAATTTTATATTGGAATTTGAATTGACATATACTGTTAATACATAAACAAATATATTAACTAAAATCATTACTAACCAAAATGCTCCCACAGATTCTTTTAGATCATGCTTTTGAAATTTATTAATTCTCTTAATTGATTCCATTGAGATTCGCCTCCTCTACCATGTTTTCAGTAAGATATATAAATAATTTTTGAAGTGGTATATTACTTATTTCTATATTGCTGTTTTTTATATGTTTAATTTCCTCATCTTTTAATTCACCATATATGCCTACAATCTTAGTTGAACCAAATTCCTCTTTATGGATTACTCTCTTATCCTTTACAACTGAATTAATTAAATCCTCTTGGCCAGATAAGAAGTATGATCTCTCCACAAGTGAATTTACATTGTCTTTTAAGGCAACTTTTTCATCACTAAGGATAACTACTTCTTCGAATAGATTAGCTACTTCATCAATTAAATGAGTAGATATAATTATAGTCCTAGGGTTTTTCTCGAAGTCCTCCAAAAGTAGATTGTAAAATTTATACCTCATGGCTGCATCAAGACCTAGAGTTGGTTCGTCGAACATAGTAAGTCTAGATCTTGATGCTAAGCCAATTATTAGTCCTACGATAGTTTGATTCCCTGTTGAGAGTTTTAAAAACTTTTTCTTTATATTTAATTTGAATTCTTTTATTAGATAATTTTCGTATTCCGCATCCCAATTTTTATAAATAATTTTTGCCAAGGCAAGTATATATTTTACCTTCTTTTCCTTTATAGATGTAGGGAAATCTTTTATCAAGCAAATTTCTTCCATTGCTTTAGAGTTCTCAAATATCTCTTCTCCATCTAAAGAAATTTGTCCACTATTTCTTATGATTTGGCTGGATATCAAATTTAGCAAGGTAGTCTTTCCAGCTCCATTTCTTCCTAGAAGCCCGTATATCTTGTTTTCTTCAATATCGATATTTATATCCCTTAGTACTTTAGTCTTTCCATATGACTTATTTAGATCCTTAATTTCAAGCATAATCATTTCCCTCCTTATATTCTTCTATACATCTTATAATTTCTTCAATTGGTATCTCTAATCTATCAGCCTCCATCATTATCTCCGGTAGTCTTTCTTTAAAGAATGAAGACTGTCTTTTTTTAACTATGGTTTTTCTAGCCCCTTCTGCTACGAACATTCCAATACCTCTTTTCTTATACAATATTCCCTCATCCACTAGGATATTCAGCCCCTTTCCTGCTGTTGCAGGATTGATCTGGTAAACCTTAGCAAATTGGTTTGTAGATGGTGCTTGATCCTCTTCTTTTAGGTTTCCAATGAGTATTTCATTCTCTATAGCTTCTGCTATCTGTACATAAATTGATTTATCTGAACTTAAATCTAACAAATTTTCACCTCCATTGGTTGAATGGTTAGTTGGTTATGTAACTAAGTATATGTGCTCTTTTATTTTTTGTCAATAGGAAAAACAAAAAACCTTCGGATTTATTTATGATGTAATTATTGCATCATAAATAAATTGAAGGCTTTTAATAAATTAATATATTTATTTTAATTCCTTACTTAACTAAGAGATTTGGTAAAGTATAATAATTTGTAATTCCTGATATTATATTGTTCTTTCCTATTCTAGTGTAAATGCCTGCAAATTTCTCTTTATAAATAAATAGTCCTACTATGGATTTGAATTTCTCCACTTTAAGCTCTCCATCTTCAAACAATACATGTTCCCTTTTAAATGGCTCAAAGAATTCTTGATATAGATAATCTGTATCCCAGTTTTTATCTAATCTTTCCTTCCATTCATCTTGGGTTAGATCTCTACCAGCATAAACTCCTTGGGATGCATTTAAATCTAAAGGTTTCATTATATATTTATCTTTATCATTTAAAACCATCTTGTATACTTCTCTACTGCCCTTAAATAATCCTGTAATTGGCATATGATTCTTTACAAATTCTCTTTCCTCTTCAGATAAAAATTCCTGTGTATCATCATCATGCAATATCTTAAATATTATCTTATTGTGCATTATTTGAGATTTGATGGATCCTATGCAACAGAATGCCTTGTCTTTATATGCTTCAATAAAATCTGGTATTTCATTGGCCTTGTCTATTAATTCAAAGGTAACTATTCTTCTATATACTAAATCAATTTTAAAGTCTTCAAAATATAAATGTCCGTCTTTATACTGTAAATTCCTAGGGTCAACTATTATTGTATTACATCCCTTTTTAATAAAGGCTTGCTGAAATACTTGAAATTCTGACGATGTACCGCTCTCTATAAAATCTACTATTGCCACATTTGGTTTTTCAATTTCACTGTTCCATTTCTTAAATATACTAAGACTATCATCAACCCATTTATCTATTAGTTCAAATAAAGATAAATTATATCTTTCTGCAAAATTCTTTAATCCCTCACTGCCAAGTAGTATATTTCCTATGGTATTGTCCTCATTCATTGCTGAAGAACCATCAGTATTAAATTCGCAGAATTTAAAATTATCATAGTCTTGGTAAAAAAGATCAAATCTACCTATAGGAGCATTAATATCATATCCATTATCAACAAATATTAGTTCTTCAAGGAGCTTACTAAATTCAAACTTCCTTCTAAATTCATCTGATTCTAGGTATTTCTCAGTTACCTTGTTTGTAATGGATATTAATATATCACTGATTTTATTGAAATTATCAACATCCTCCTGTGTAAAGAACATAGGGTGATAAAGGAAAGGTACAGGCTTTCCTTTATACTGTGCAGTTGAATTTGCAACCTTTTCAAGAGTTAATTTATAGTCCTCCAGATATTTATCTGGATCAGATTTTATAGTTTTAATATATTCATCATTTACATTTTTCCATTTCATTATATCATCTCCACATTATTATTTAACAAACACCAGCTTAGGGCATTTTTCTTTCCTAATTCTACTTTAGCTTTAGTTATTTCATAAGGATTCATATCATAGCTTAGCATACCTTCAAGGGGTAAGAGATAGTCTCTTTCTTCTTTGTTTAGGCCTTTTCCCGCTAATTCTACAAGCCATTTACTCATTTCTAATACAGTCTTTTCCTTTAACTTACCCTTCAAACCATTCTCTATAATGTCCAGCTTTGAGTTTACTATATCATCAATATCTATATCTTTAATATAATCATAAACCAAGTCTAGTTTTTCTTCACTATAAAATATTCCCTTTAATAAGGCTACAGCTGCAAAGTTTAAGGGGTAAGGTACTGAATCCATCATACGAATTTCAATATACCTCTTAGTCCTTACATCTGGGAAAAACATGGTCAATAGATGCTCTAATTCTTTTACCTCATAATTTTCAGGATCAAATATTTCTTTTACCAATTTATCTCCAGTTGGAACTACTTCATCACCTTTGAATATAAAAATTGGCGGACGATTTAGTATATACTCTGCATATTTTTCATATCCAAAATCATTATCTAAGGCATTATCCACTATACCAGATCTATCGTTATCGCAATTGTTCCATATATGTGTCCTCAAATTATGTTTATTCCATTGGTCTCCCTCAAAATAAAATCCATTATCAAATAAGGCATAAAGTACTGGTGACAATGCATTTGCTATTCTAAATTTCTTCCTATAATCCTCTTCAGATTTATAGTCTAGAGATATTTGTAAAGCTGCTGTGCCCTTCATCATATTATGAGCATGGCTACCCTTTGTCTTAAAATAATTGAACATAAAATCATATCGCTTCTTAGGTAAAAGCTTTATATCATTTATCTTAGTCTCTGGGTGGTAGGCTGTGGTAATAATTCCTTGATTTTTCTTTTCAAGTATTGGGACTATTTCTTCTAAAAAATCCAAATATTCCTTTTCGATATCTTTTATTTCTCTTTGAGCATCTATACTAAATTCAAATTGACTACCTGGTTCAAGTGTTACTGTCTTTATTCCTTTCTGTAACCCTAATATATATTCTCCTTCGTAGCTACCTACCCATCCATTCTTCTCTAATTCCTTCAGCGTCTCAGCTACACCATCTTTCCCATAATATGAGATGGTCTTTAGCGTATCTTTATCTACTATATAATGTTCAAATTCAATTCCAATTTTAAAATTATCTGTAGTCTTTTCACTACGTTTAAAATATTCTACAATTTCCTGTATCTGTTTATTATAGTTCATATATATTTCTCTCCCTTAAGTCTATGTATTTCGTGACTCTAGATATATTAATACCCATATAATATAAATTTAATAATATTATATGGGTATTAATTAATAATATTATTATATAAGCAATCTATGATATAATGCTATTACAAATTTCTGTGGAGGTGTCATATGGACAATAGAATAAGAATCGGTATAGTTGGATATGGGAATTTAGGACATGGAGCAGAATTAGCAATCGAACAAAATCCTGATATGGAGCTTGTTGCAATATTTACAAGAAGAGATCCTAATTCACTTAATTCAAAATCTAATATTGTAAGTATTTCCGAAATATTAAATTTTAAAGATAGAATTGATGTAATGATTCTATGTGGTGGATCTGCAAAGGATCTTGATGAGCAATGTCCTATGGTGGCATCTCACTTCAATACAGTAGATAGCTTTGACAATCACGGAAGAATTCCTGAATACTTTAACAAAATAAACGAAGTTGCATTGAGTTCAGATAAATTAAGCCTCATTTCTGTAGGCTGGGATCCAGGTCTCTTTTCTCTTAATCGATTATTAGGTCAGTCTGTCTTGCCAAATGGGAGGGACTATACTTTTTGGGGAAATGGAGTTAGCCAGGGTCATTCAGATGCTATCAGAAAAATCAAAGGCGTAAAAAATGGAATTCAATACACTGTACCTGTTAATGAGATTTTAGATAAAGTTAGAAATTGCGAAGATATAGATATTCCATCCTGCAATAGACACAATAGAATCTGCTATGTAGTATGTGAAAATAATGAGGATTCAATTAGAATAGAAAATGAAATAAAAACTATGCCTAACTATTTTGCCGATTATAATACAACTGTCAATTTCATATCCGAAGAAGAATTAA
>CAZIII010000080.1:0-8914 GCA_964539425.1 uncultured Tissierellaceae bacterium
TAGTCCATTTTGAAGTACATTTTGTCATTTTGTACTCCAAAACTGAACTACTTAGAATAATCCCTCGGCTCTTTTTTATTTATAATAAGTTTCGTCTACTTTTTCGACTTAAGCGTTTGCTTGCTGTTAAATATTTATTCGGAACTTTGAAAATGGTAATCAATAGGGGAGGAGTATTTTTATTAAATATATAAATAAAATCTTGGTATAATTTTATAAATGTATTAGGATACTTATAACATCTTTTATCCAGCCAGCGATAAAAACTACCATTTATTTTATCCATAGATACACCTTCTCTATAAGCAAGCTTTACTAATTCTTCAGGTTTTCTATTCTTAGCTTTAGAGTTCATCCTTTGCTTAATTCTTTCTTCCGCATGATTTGTTATATAGATTTCAGGTTCTTTTTCTGCCATAGACTCACCTAAAAAGGTAAGTCTTCAGGCTTTGTATTACCTAATACTTTTGCAAAATCAATAGGATTCATATTTGGATATGCAACATCTAAAAACTTCGAAAACCTTCCTTCGAAATCTCCTGGCGTATAACCTGGCTCTGGAATTTCATTATTACGAGCCATTTCAATCAGACGTTTAATGCGAGAAACAATAGCTGAGATGCGTTCATCATCGCGTTCAACAATATACTCTTTTACTTTTTGATTGTTTTTATTTTCATAATAAACAATTCCTTTAGTAATTCCTGTCAGATAAAAGTAAAGCTGAAGCTGGTCTTCGTGAGCATCATTAGGCTTGGACTTTCTTAGACGTTCAAATCCAGACTCTCCAATCGATTTAAATTCTACTAACAGGACATAATTTTCTGGACCTTTATAAAGGAGATTCCCCTGGGGGTCTACTAATTCTATTTCTTCCCCGTCTTCTTCGTCATCTTCTTTTAAGAAATTCCAGACAATAGCATCACTTCGCCCAGAAATACATAGTTCCTCATCTTTTAAGCCTAATTCTGGGGCTATCATAATACCCATTTCTTCAAAAATATGTTCAATACGATTATGGAAGCTCGTACCGTTCTCCATAATCATTAAAGACTCACCCGATATTGGCTTACCAATATAACCTAACATTTCCATCACAATATTATAATCGTCTTGACCAATTGATGAAGGGTAAAACTTGATTTTTTCACGACGTTCTTTACTTTTATCCTGCAAACGTTTATGGTTTGTTTGTGATAAATATTTAAATACCATTTGACCTAATTCTTTTTCCTCAAATTTATCTTGAGGATTAAAATAATCTTTATGACTTAATGTCTTTTTCACTCTATAACCTCTTTTCTATTTATAATACAAAACTTACAAGGAAGTGATAATGTTGGTTAAGAAAAAATATTGGTATGAAGATGAAGAACTTCCATATAAAAGACTAGAGAAAGATATTGAACTTACTGATAAGTATGACTTACTCAATACTAAATTTCCTAACCCTAACAACGGGGAAGAACCCAATAGCCGAATGGACCAAGGAAGAAACTGTCCGAACTGTGCTGGAAGGCTCTTTTTTAAAGGTCCTTTAGCTACAGAAGGAGCTATTCATCTTCGGTGCAAACGTTGTGGTAGGGAGTTCTTTATGGAAGATATTGATAATCCTACAGAAATTGTTGATAGATTATATAAAACAATTCCACAATCTGTAATGAATAAATGGAATGAAAATAGAAAGAAATATAGGAAGCGCGGGGAATAACCCCCGGCTTCTTTTTATATTTTCCAGATATTATACAAATAGCCATACTTTAAAAAAGATTTCAATAAATTCTTTTTTGTTGCTTCTGAGTCATTAGCATAACCTAAATACAACTCATACAAAACTGAATAGTCTTGTTGTAAAGAAATTCTTTCATTTAGATATTGTGCTTTTAAATACATGTCTTTCGTCAAGGTTTCTTTCTTTTTTAAATCAGTAATTTTATTACTATACGATTCTAAACTCTTTAACATATTTGAATAGTTTTTATAAGCTACCAGTAACCATCCTACAATAAATACACTTACAAAAATTAAAACACCAATGAGATAAAAATCCATTAAATACCTCCTACTCTTTATCGATTAAGTCTTTCATTAACTCTTGCATGATATTGACTTCTTCAGCTGTACTTTCAACCAGACTATCATTTAATTGCATTTTTCTTTCTAAAGTACTTAACACAACTTCATCTATAGTATCATTCGTTACCATATTCATAATAGTAACCTTATCAAAGGTTGAATTGATACGATGTATTCGTCCTTCTCGTTGAATTTTTTTAGAAATAGACCAAGGAGAATCATAATTTATCAATATGTCACTAAATCCGATATTCAATCCGGCATTACCTGCGTCACTTAGAAGCATAATATTTCTCATAGGATTATTTTCAAAATCAATCATTTGCTCATGTCTTGCTTTAGAAGAAATATCTCCATATATCATATAAGGGTCTTGGTTAAAATGATGTTGTATTTTTTGCTCAATAAACTTCAGCATACGTACATATTGACTAAAGATAACTATCTTTGACCCTTGTTCTAAAAAGATACCAATCTGTTCAAT
Source organism: uncultured Tissierellaceae bacterium (assembly GCA_964539425.1). Taxonomy (GTDB): domain Bacteria; phylum Bacillota; class Clostridia; order Tissierellales; family Tissierellaceae; genus JAVKTS01. Next base: position 2,561 of record CAZIII010000080.1, read on the forward strand.
TAAAGCTTCTAATTTAGGGCTTGTTTTACATTGCCTTACTAAAGGTAGATATTTTTTAGACATCTTACTGTTGCCTTGAGCTAATAATAGAGGATGATTACTTAGAGCTTGCATCATGTATAGATACCCTAACATTGCATCTTCTTTGGGGTGTTTCTTGCCGGCCCGGGAGTCCTCTTCTGTTTGGTTTTGATAAAACTCTTTAAGCTCTTCTTGTAAAAATCCTATATCCTCTTTAATTGCTTCAAAAAGCTCTATTTGAGGCTTATTCATATCGACCCTAATAGTTGTATGAATAATATCAGGAAGGTCAGGAGCGACGTCTTTTTTGAGTCTGCGAATCATTTTAGGGGCGACTTGCTCTCTAATATCATCTAGGTAACGATAGCCTAAATCAACCCATTGCTTCCCATACTTCTCTCCTGTTATGATATGCTTTTTCTTAAATTTAGTTACTCCACCAAAGATATCTTTATCTATCCATTTCATTAAACCAAATATTTCCTCCGGCTTATTTTGCATGGGTGTTCCAGTTAAAGCAAAACGATACTTTGATTGTAATTGTACAATTGCTTTATGAGTCTTGCTTGTCCGGTTTGATATTTTATGTGCTTCATCTAAAATCACACAGTCAAATTGTAGTGCTAATAAATAATCAATATCATTTCGAGCAGTTTCATACCCAATTATCATAAATTCATCCGTACTATCTTTAAAGGAAGCATATATTTTTTCTCTTTGCTTTTTTGTTCCTTCAACAACAATTCCTGAATAAATTGTAAACTTTTCAATTTCTGATAACCATTGATATTTTAGAGAAGCTGGCATGATTAACAAAATCTTATCAACTAATTTTTCTTGCAATAATTCATTAGCAGCCGTAAGAGATTGCGGGGTTTTTCCGAGACCTACCTCATCACCTACTATCGCTTTTTCTTCGCTCATTAAAAAACGAGCGCCCATTTCTTGAAAAGGATAAGGAGGCAACTTCATCTTATCTAAATGTTTTAGTTCGTAATTTACTTCAGGTAAAATAACTTCTTCTGTACCTAGCATCGATTTAACTGTTTGGTTCATTGTCGTAATATATTCAAATTCTTTTAAATAAGCTTCTAAATAATTACTTGGAATCAATACTGAATATTGGTCAGGATATATTTTTTCGTGAACTTTATCTAAAAAATTATAATATTTGGAAGTCACCCCCGGCGGGTTCTTTCCATTTAAACTTATCTTTAATGCATTCCACTTTGGTATATGCTCTAAATGTAATGCCATTATCCAACAACCTTTCTTAAAAAAAGAGAGGGAAAATATCCCCCTACTTTTCTTTCTTTTCCTTTGACAAAGGTTTCTTTTTCTGAGCCTTAACTTTTAATTTGTTAGTAGCTGCTTTAAATTTATTTAATCGATTCCTAATTTCCCTTTGTTCATTAAAATAATTCTCACGACGTTCTATTCGTGCAAGTCTTTTTTTATCCATTATTTATTCTCCTTTATGCGTTCATGAACCCACCATATTTATTAGTTCCTAGAGATTTTATTAACTCTTCATAACTTATTTCCGGCTCATCTAACAGGAAGAAAGCTCTATGACCTCTTAAATCGCTATCAGCAGAGAGATAATTATAGTCAGGATAACTTCGATTATTTGTATGTGCTAAATATTTATTTCTTACTAAAATATAGCTACGAATGCCTTGTTCTGATAATTCATCTGCAATTTCTCTAATCAATCGAGACTTACCGCTTCTTCTTCCCCAAAAAGTATTAATTCCATTTGTCGAAAAGATTTCTCCTGATAGAATTCTTTCTTTTGTTGTTCTTTTGATGTCATTCGCTTGAAACCGTTCGATGATAAGCATTAGCTATTTTTTTTCGAACTATGATAAATATTATACAACTCATATTCATCAGGGAACAAGAGTTCAAACTTATCTAAATACCATTTCATTTTTTCTTCATCTCCAGGCGATGCTTTTTTACCTAATCTATCTCTATACTTAAATATATTAAAAATTAAAGCACCTTGTATTTTTTCTGGTTGATTATGGTAGAACAGTAAAAACATTTCAAAGGTTTCTATTTCAGTATCGTTATAATGACTAGGATGATTAACATGTTCAATTTTCATATTATCCATTCCCAGAGAATCTTTAGGACTATTAGTTCCTACAGTTTCTACATCCTTTGTAAGCCCTAATTTTTCTGCTAATAACTTGGAATCCATCTTGATGTCATCTCCCGACACAGCACTGTAATAAGAAATGATTCTAGGTTCAGTCGTCGAATGAAAACCTTCAATGATAGAGCGACTATAAGACCAAAGATAAGGTTTATCTGCCGTTAAACTTCCCATAAATTCAGACCAATCAAGGTCATATATTGTAACTCCATTAGGCTTATCTGTTACTAAGTAATAAGTTTTAATTTCATTTTTAGCATACCTTTTATTTTCTTTGTATTTATCAGACATTTCCTTTCCTTTCTGCTTATAAATGCTTTCATCAATAGCTTCTAATGATTTATCAAATTCTTTTTCACTCAAAGAATCTATATGGTTATTCTTTTTATCTTTAGATTCTATCGGAATTGTAGTTTGACTAAAATAAGTAAACGAAGGTCTCGACTTATTAAAACTATCCAATAAATCCTTACGAGTTCTTGTTGAATTATTGAAAAAACCATTAAAATTAAATTTATAATAAGAGTTCATAAAAGCCTCCTAAGTTTCTACAATAGTATAAGCCAGTATAAAATAACCGCCAATACTTTCGTGGTAATAAATAACACCTCGAATTTGATATTCTTTGCCTACATCATAATCTTCAAAGGTTTGATTGGGCACCACTATATAATCTTGGTGTTTTTTAGAATCAAAAATAAGATAATCTTGCGTTTTTCTTTCTAAATTACCTATTAAAAAAACCGGCAAACCAATAAGATTGTTTTCTTTTATATCACTTTTTTCTACAAGTATGCTTCTTGTTTCTTTATCTAATTTATGATAGTCCTCAAAAATGATATCTATATTACTTCCTCGGTGTTCTTCTATGAAATTTAATGCATTTAATTCGTAATCTACTACTGTCTCTTCTACATTACTTTCATTATATCCATTGAACAATAACGAAGATAACAAATAAATACCTATAGCAAATGCTACATATCTTAATAGATTCTTTTTTATTTTATCTATATTCATATTATTATAACTTCCTAAAATAGGGAGGGTCCGCCGGAGACCCCCTAAAAATTATTCTTTTTCATTTTCAATTACTGCTATTTCATCTTCAGGCATATCATCTGCTTCTACCTTTACTCCTCTTATTTTATTCTCTAAATCAATAAAGAGTTCTGGTATTTCTCGGATTAAATCTACCATCTTGTCTTTACCTTGCGTTCTAATTTCTACATCATTATATTTCATAATTTCTCCAGTATCTAGGTCAACATAAGTATACCAAGCACCAGCTTGTCTAATAAATCCAGCTTTTACTGAAATTTGAAATAATTCATCCGCCCGGTCAATCCCTTCACCATAGACTAAATTAATAGTAGCTTCTTTAAAAGGTACAGCAATCTTATTCTTAACAATACGCACCTTCATTACATGCCCTACTTGTTCACCATTGCGTTTAATTACTTCTCCACGACGTACAGACATGCGAATTGAAGCCCCAAATTTTAAACTTCTTCCGCCCGGAGTGGTCTCAGGGGTTCCAAATGGTGAAAATTTACCGATTGCTTCTCGAATTTGATTGATAAATATAAGCGTTGTTCCATTTGCTTTAGTTGGACCTGTAATTTTTTGCATTACACCTGACATAAAGCGAGCTAATACAGCCATGTGTTGCTGTTCATAACTTGCTTGTTCTATAGAAGCAGGTAATAGTGCAGCGACACTGTCTATTACAGCTAAGCCTATCATCCCACTTCTAATATATGCATCTAAAATATCTAATCCTTTTTCTGCAGTTACAGGGTCGATATAAATCAATTCATCTAAATCCACACCATATTCTTCAGCTAATCTCATATCTAAAGCATGTTCTGCATCTAGGAATACACAATATTTTTTCTTATAATTTTCATCTTGCTCTTTTTTGAAGTTTTCTTCTTTTTGTCTAGAGGCTATCATCAATAAGGTTAGAGTCGTTTTTCCTTGTGACTCTGGTCCATATACCTCCATAATACGTCCTTCGGGGATTCCCGCCCGGTCAGCATTTCCACAGGCTAAGTCTAACATTAATGAACCTGTGGGATGAACAACAATATTGCTTTCTGCTTCACTTGCAATAGAAACCATTTCTGAACCATATTCTTTTTGCATCTTAGCTGTTAATCTGGCTAAGTCTTTATCCATTTTCTTGCTCCTCTCGAATTTCTTTTTTTAATTCTTCTCTTAATTTTTTATCTTCAAAATACTTTTCCATGTTCTCAAGTTTTTGAGAAGCTAGAATTAGATAATTTAAAGAAGAAGAAGATGGAAATTTTATAAAATTATCAATATAGTTTTTAGTATCTTTAATTGTATCCAAGATATTCTCTCCTGAATCATAAATTATATGCTTATTTAACACTCTAAGAGGATAGTGTCTTCTTAATGGATGTTTACCTACAACTTCTTTCTGATATAAACATTTAGTACAATAAGCAGAATAAATACCTGAAATATTAAATGGTTGCAATTCTTTTGCTTCCCCATATTTTCTTACTTCACTATACAGATACACTGGCTCACTGAATTCATGCTTACAAAATAATTGTTTTATATTTTTCATGCAAACCTTCTATTCTTTGATATTCTTTACCCAATAATAATTTCTTCCATCATCAGCAAAATTATATTTGTTGTTTCTCTTATAACAAATACCTATATATTTTGAGTCAAATTCTTCAAAAGAAAAATCAACCGAACCATCTTTTGAGTTAGAATAAGCTAAAATGAAATCTTTATCATATATCTTTTTAAAATCAATTAAACTTTTTGTTTGAGAAACATCAGCAAAATGTTCAATATTATTTATTCGCCGAGTTAAACTATGAATTTTTTCAGTTACAGATTTCAACTTTTCTAGACTTCTTGAGGTCATAGTTATCTATCCTTTTCTTTGTCCTTTTCCTTGGCATAAGGAAGTAATAGTTTTAGTCCCATCAATACTTCAGTGGCTTCTTCCCTTAAGTCATAATCATTTATTTTTATCGCTTCTTTTTCTTTGACTAACCATTCTTTTTCCCAATCCTTTAATAACGAATAATAAGAGATACTCCCAATTTTCTCTGCTAAGAAAGGCTCTGTTAATTCAGAGACCACTTCATAAGTTAATTTCTTAGCATTTTCTTGAGAGTATTTCTTATTTAATTCTTCGTAATAAGTATATAAGAATTGAGTAAATCCTGATTTTAATTCTTTTAAAACATCTTTACTCATTTATATCCTTCTCTCTATATTAGAAAGGCAAATTGTCTTCTGATAGATTAAAAGCGTTAAAGCCTTCTGGAATCCCTGTTTGTTGTGTTTGTGTTTGACCATAAGACTGTGTAGCATTTCCTCCATAGGACTGTGTAGCATTTCCTTGAGAAGGAGCTTGACCGCCGGCCGGTGAGTTTCCTAATAAGGTAACACTATGTACTGTTAAGTTATAATCATACATGGTAATTTTTTGACCATTAACTTCTTTTTCATAATTATTATTCTTAAAAGTACCTACTACTTGAATTTGTTTGCCTTTGTTCGTATACTTTTTAATAATTTCTGCAGTTTTTCCAAAAGCAGTACAATTGTAAAAGGCAGTTTCATCTCTTCCAATATTACACGCTAATCTAAAGTTAGCTAGCTCTTTCCCTTCATTACCATAAGACCTCATCTGTGGGTCTTCTACTAATCGACCAATTGCTATTGTTTGTGAAAATGACATATCTTTTCCTCCTATATATTATTATATCAATTATAACACTAAAAATAAGCTAAAACAAAATTATATTTTATACTTATCTAAAAGAAGAAGGGGCGCCGGGCCCCTCTTAAATTCCATTATCAGGATATTTTAAATCAGCAAAATCATAAAAAATAGACAAGACATATTCTTCATCATACTCTGGAAATCCATCTTCAAATTCATCTTGAATAAATTCCTCAAAGAAATTCTCAATGGTATTAATGTCTCCAGAGTAAACATTATCATGATAAGCCTTCAATCTTCTTGTCAATGCCATAGCAATATAAGTCTTTATTGATATGTTTGTAAACTCTTCTATTGTAAAATATTCATCAATCGTTCTATTATATTGTTTAGTAATATATTCTTTTAACTTTTCATCTAAAGCTATATCAAAAGCTTCTTTGTATGT
>CAZIII010000081.1:0-8790 GCA_964539425.1 uncultured Tissierellaceae bacterium
CATATCGTTTTTAATGATGTAGGTAAGGGGAGAAGAAGGAAAGTTGATGTTCCAACAAACTATACTGTATATTTAACAGTACAAGATAAATTGAAATTTTTTCAGATACTTTGCAGCCTTTTCGTTGTCTAAAACGTATATAGGTTATAGGAGGTGAAGCAAATGGCATATAAGTCCTATCGGCCGGAGGACTTTGAAACGGTTGTGACAAAACATGAAAATAGACTATATCGCACTGCGCTCGCTATTACAGGAAATATGTCTGATGCCGAGGACATAGTACAAGAGGTATTTTTACGTATCTATGAGAAAGCTCCCGAATTTGAATCGGAAGAGCATGAAAAAGCATGGCTCATAAGGGTAACAGTAAATCTCTGCAATAGTCGATTGCGATCCCCTTGGTATAAGCGAAGGTCACCGCTTCTTGAATCTTATCCAGCTACAGAGCCAGAACAGCATGAATTATTAGAGCAAATCATGACCTTGCCACCAAAATAATACCCTATGTTTTCTTAAGATTACGACTAATCTATACTGGCTTTATATAGGTTTGGTGATATATGGATTCGGTGTATTATTGTGTCTTGTATCTGTATTAAATTTTGCTAAACCCGCAGATAATGGCATCAATCTCAAAGGACTTTATAGGATTTCTCGAAATCCGATGTATGTGGCTTATTTTATATACTTTTTAGGTTGTGTGCTACTAACTCAGTCGTTAATATTGCTTGCAATACTATTAGTTTTTCAAATATCAGCTCATTGGATTATCCTATCGGAAGAAAGATGGTGTATAAAGAAATTTGGAAAAGAGTACATTAATTATATGAATCAGGTAAGGCGTTATATTTAAGAAGCATTTTACGTGATTTCTTCAATCCTAAGAATTTTCTTTATTGTACTCTCAAGGCAAGCAGCTGAGGATTTCTCTGGAGAGCACCAATTAGTTCACATACCAAAGATATTTATGAGGGGCAAGGAATAAATATCTTTGATAAAGATAGAATTGATGGATATAGGCCATTTTCTATAAATTAAAGGGTTAATTACTTGACAATCAAATCAGTAATTAACCTTTTTTTATCCTAAATTAGAGCATCATGATCTGAATTTGAAGTTAAGTCGATCAGAAACATACTTATAATTAATACTGTTTGGAGGCATATATAACTATGAAAATATCAACTTGTATTGGATTTATATAAATTATACAAAGGAGGAACTCCTGAAATCATGGAAGACTATATTAATAAACATAAATTTAATTTGTTCCTTAAATGGAGTCATCAATCTTTTTATGGGAAAAAGTGAATTGATTGACCATTCCGGATCAACAGGTTCGTTTGCTTTTTATTATCCTATAAAAGATCTATTTTTTGTAGGGAATTTTTTACAGTGCTAAACTATGTTTAGTGTAAGAAGTTGGCTGAATTGACACAAAGTGTATTATATAATCAGAGTATTAACTACAACTTTGCTACAATACATAAATATTAGGAGGACAAAACTTATGAAAAGAAGTGTACTAGTAATAATTATACCCCGTAACTTGGATAAGTGAGGAATATGGAATATCATCATAGACACATCTAAACCATATACAATAGAAATCGGAATTTCTCATCCATAATATCTACTTGACAACATATATATATATGCATATAATTAAATCATAAGATATATCTTCAGGGGGAGGTGTAATTCCTCACCGGCGGTAAAGCCCGCGAGCCAATTATTTGGTTGACTTGGTTAGATTCCAAGGCCGACAGTAAAGTCTGGATGAAAGAAGATGTAGTAGACCTTGTCTATTTGTGAACCCCGGAGATTTTCTTCGGGGTTTTTTATGACCTAACACAGTGTAAAAAACCCCAAGAAAATATAATTTTGGAGGGATTTTGTTATGTACACATTAAGTAGAGAATCATGGAATACAAAAACCATGGTAAAGATTTCAGTTTTAGGGGTAATATCATTTATCCTTATGTTCTTTGAGATACCATTACCTTGGCTGGCACCACCTTTTATGAAAATAGATATCTCCGATTTACCATCTCTAATAGGCTCCTTTGCCATAGGACCTATGGCAGGAGTAATTATTCAACTATTAAAAAATGTACTAAATGTTTTAATAGAAGGATCTACAACTGGTGGAGTAGGAGAATTAGCTAACTTTGTAGTAGGTTCAGCATTTGCCTATACAGCAGGATTTGTATATTATAAAAAGAAAACATTTAAAAGAGCAATAATAGGACTCATATTAGGAACCATAGTAATGACTCTTGTCATCACACTTGCAAACTATTTCGTAATGTTCCCACTATATGCCAAGTTAATGGGTCAAGATATACAGGTATTTATTGACATGGGTACTGCAATAAATAAAAATATTACAGACTTAGGATCATTGATGCTGATTTCAGTAGTGCCTTTCAATATAGTGAAGGGAATTATGGTAACAGCCATAACATTGTTAGTATATAAAAGAGTATCACCAATATTGCATAAATAAATAATAATGAGTCAGGACATCCTGACTCATTTGCTATTTCAATTCATTCTTTACAATAACCAACCTTATATCCTCATAACTATATTCTTCAGGCAACAATTCCTTGATGGGCTTCAATTTTTCAAAGCCTACTTCATTTATTGTATTTAATATTTTTTCTTCCTTAATAGGATCATCTATAAATCTAGACCAGTCAACAGGCTGACCTTGTTCTGCACATTTAGCTAAATGTTCGATAATGGTATTTATAGTAAAATTTCTTTTTTCAGATATTTCCTTTAGAGACAAACCTTCAAGATAAGCATTATAAGTTAATTGATATCTATCAACTAAATCCTCTCTGATTATTTCTTTTTTTTCAAGATCTATAGAATCTATTCCTTTATCAAGAGAATAATCTTTGATTATATTAAGAAAACTTTCTCCATAGCTTTCATACTTCTTCAAACCTACCCCTTTTATCATAAGCATGGCTTCTTTGGATTGAGGAAAATAAGAGGCCATTTCTTTTAGAGTAGAATCATGGAATATCATAAATGGTGCAAATCCTCTTTCCTGAGATAGAGCATATCTTAGTTCCTTTAATTGCAAGAAAAGTTCTTCCTCGAAGCCCTCTAGCAAATCTTCTGTAGATATACTTTTTTTCTTAGGTAGACTTCTTATTTCTATTAAGTGTTTTTTATGATAAACCTTAACTTGGCTTCGCAAAACATCTCCAGCAGACTGTGATAATTTCAATACTGGGAATTTATCTGCCGTTACATAAATATATCCCTTAGACACTAAGGTCATTATAATTTCCCTCAGGGTTTTTTCATTATATTCTCGCATAATTCCATAAGTAGATACACTATCAAGTCCAAATTCTAAAAGCCTTTTATTTCTTGAGCCCTTGAGGACTTGGATGATCATAGTGAGACCATATCTTTCTTCCACCCTATATATGCAGGATAATATCTTTTGTGCTTCAAGAGTTATATCCATCATCTCTGATTTATCTAAGCAGTTGCCACAATTATCACAACTATCCTTATTTATATCTTCACCAAAATAATTTAAGATACTATTTCTTAAGCAATCATTTGTATGACAGTAATCCACCAGATATTGAAGATTTTGATACAGTATGGTTTCTCTTTCCATGGAAATTGGATTGCTTTGTATCAGTAGTTTTTGTTTTACTATATCTGAAGGTGAATACATGAGGGTACAATGGCTAGGCTCACCGTCACGACCAGCTCTACCAGCCTCTTGATAATATGCCTCCATATTCTGTGGCATGTTATAGTGTATTACAAATCTAACATCAGGCTTGTCTATACCCATGCCAAAGGCATTTGTAGCAACAATTATTTGTACATTATTAAGTATAAAATCATCCTGGTTTCTTTGGCGAATATCTGAATTCATTCCCCCATGATATCCTACAGCTGAAAATCCTTGTGCATTTAGCCTTTCTGTTACAGATTCCACAGATTTTCTAGTAGAGCAATATATGATACCTGAATCATTTGAAAAATTATTTCTAATATATTCAGTTAGATAAGTAAATTTATCACTTACTTTTACAACTTGATAAAATAGATTTGGCCTATCAAAGCCTATAATTGATTCTAATGGTGTCCTAAGTCCTATTAATTCTTTGATTTCTTCTATGATTAACTTTGTAGCTGTTGCAGTATATGCAGCGATTACAGGTCGAGGTGATATAGACTTTATAAATCTTGGTATTTCCACATATGATGGTCTAAAATCATGTCCCCATTGAGATATACAATGGGCCTCATCAACTGCAATCATGGATACTTTTAAATCCTTTACTAAATTTACGAATGAAAAGGTATTCAACCTCTCTGGGGCTACATATATTATCTTATACTTTCCTTCTCTAATTTCCTGCAAGCGTTGGCTAAGCTCATAATCATCTAAAGTGCTATTAATAAATGCACCAGGGATTCCAATCTCATTTAGGGAATCTACTTGATCCTTCATAAGGGCAATGAGAGGTGAAACAACTATTGTTATTCCATCTAGCAAAACAGCAGGGAGTTGGTAACAGAGGGATTTTCCTCCACCTGTAGGCATTATACCTAGAACATCCTTACCATCTAAGATGCCTCTGACTATTTTTTCCTGACCTTCTTTAAATTCCATATATCCAAAATAAGTTTTAAGTGCCATATTAATATCCACAGAAACACCTCCCACATAATTTTATACTTTTCCAGAGCTAATATCAAGGAGAAGAATTATAGCATTTAATCCGTTGAATGGTATAGAGGGCCCTCATGTGCTATTTTTATTGCTTAATGTTGATTTTCAAAATTTTATGATATAATATAATATTAGTGATATAGATGAAAGGTTGATATATTTGGATATAATATTAAAAGGTTTGGAAGAAACTAAGGAATTTGGAATTAAATTAGGAAGCATATTAGAAGGTGGAGATATTCTTTGTCTGAATGGAGATTTAGGAGCAGGAAAGACTACTTTGACTAAATCCATAGGTATAGGCCTAGGTGTAGAGGATTATATAACTAGCCCGACTTTTGCTCTTATAAATGAATACACTGGAAGAAATCCGGTTTACCATTTTGATGTATATAGATTGGAAAATGTAGAGGATCTTTATGACTTAGGATTTGATGAGTATTTTTATTCTAATGGAGTGTCTATAATAGAATGGGCAGACAAAATAGAAAAATTATTACCAAAGGAAAGAATAGTTATTAATATAGGGAAGAGTAAAGATATTGATGAGAGGCTAATAAATATTACAGGATATGGAAATAGATATATGGAAATACTTAAGGAGTTGGATGAAAAATGAAAATATTAGCATTAGATACATCAACTTTAATGGCAACATGTGCAGTAATAGAGGGAGATAAAGTATTAGGAGAGTATTCTTTAAATCAAGATATGAGTCATTCAGAGAAATTGGTGCCCATGATAAAGATAATCTTAGATGGCTTGGGTATTAATATTAGTGACATAGACCTATACGGGGTATCAATGGGGCCAGGTTCATTTACAGGACTTAGGATTGGTGTTGCAACAGTAAAGGGGTTTGCACATTTATTTGATAAGCCTTTAGTAGGTATATCTACATTAGAAGGTTTGGCATTTAATCTACCATATAATGATATTATTGTTCCAATGATAGATGCAAGAAGGGATAGGGTCTACACGGGGATATATACTTGGGAAGATGGAAAAATTAAAACTATAATGGAAGCAGATGTAATTCATATAAATGACTTGATGATGATCCTAGATAAATATGAAAAGCTATTAGTGAATGGTGAAGGGTCCTTGGTATATAAGGAAGTAATTCAATCCTCTTTAAAGGAAAAGGTAATGTTTGCAACTATTAGCCAAAATTCTTGTAGAGCTACTAGTATAGGGGAGTTGGCTCTTATGAAATATAATGAAGGCCATAGGGATAATTATTATACCCTTATACCAGATTATTTACGAAAGACACAGGCAGAAAGGGAATTAAATGAAAGGGAGCAAAATAAATGAGTATTAATATTCGAAGAATGGAAGAAAAGGATTTAGATAGGGTCATGGAAATAGAGGCAAGGGCTTTTACCATTCCTTGGTCAAGAGAATCATTTATATTGGAAATTACAAAGAATCAGTTGGCAAGATATCTTGTGGCTGAGATGGATGGTATAGTAGTGGGTTATGGTGGTATTTGGCTAATAATAGACGAAGGCCATATAACCAATATCGCTTCAGATATTGATTATAGAAGAATGGGAATAGGCAACAGTTTAGTAGAAGGGCTCATTGATATATGCAGAGAAAAAGAAATTAGTTCAATGACTCTAGAGGTTAGAGTATCAAATATTGCTGCCCAAAATTTATATAAGAAATATGGTTTTGTTGAAGCAGGAATTAGGCCTAAATATTATGTAGATGATAATGAAGATGCAATAATTATGTGGAAAAATTTATAGAGTTGAAGGTGATTTTATGTTGACATTAGCCATAGAGACTTCATGTGATGAAACCTCTTGTGCAGTAGTTAAAAATGGTAGGGAAGTTTTATCTAATATTATATCTTCTCAAATAGAGATTCATAGGAAATTTGGAGGAGTAGTACCGGAAATAGCCTCTAGAAAGCATATAGAAAGTATTAATCCGATTATCCAAGAGGCATTGGATGCAGCAAATGTAGGTTTTAAAGATATAGATCTTATTGGAGTCACTCATGGGCCAGGTCTTGTAGGAGCTTTACTAATAGGAATATCAACTGCAAAGGCCATTGCCTACGGCCTAAATAAGCCCCTTATTGGTGTAAACCATATAGAAGGTCATGTATGTGCAAATTATATTGAATTTAAGGAATTAGAGCCTCCATTTACTTGTTTGATTGTATCAGGTGGACATACTTATTTAGTTCATGTAAATACTTATACTGATTATGAATTAATAGGTAGAACAAGAGATGATGCTGCAGGGGAAGCCTTCGATAAAGTAGCAAGAGCTTTAGGACTTCCTTATCCTGGAGGACCTTTAATAGATAAGTTATCCATGACTGGAAACAAAAATGCTATTGAGTTTCCGAGGGTAATGTTGGAAACTAATTCCTATGATTTCAGTTTTAGTGGGCTTAAGACAGCAGTACTAAACTATATTAATCAAACTAATCAAAGGAATGAAGAAATTATAGTAGAAGATGTGGCAGCATCTTTTCAACAAGCCGTATTAGATGTCCTTGTGGATAAGTCCTTTAGACTTGCTAGGGAAAGAAAATCTAATAAAATTGTAATAGCAGGTGGAGTAGCTGCAAATCAAGGGCTTAGGGATATGATGGGGGAAAGAGGAAAAAAAGAAGGAATAGAAATATTCTATCCATCTAGAACTTTATGCACAGATAATGCTGCAATGATTGGAGCAGCGGCCTACTTTAATTACATTGAAGGTAAATCATCAGATTTAGACCTAAATGTGGCACCAAATCTAGACTTAAAATGATAAAAAGCAACAAAATTTTCCACAAATTGTCCACAAAACAATATTTGATTTATAACGATAAAATGTGGACAATGTGGAAAATATATGGAAAACCATAGATTATAGGCAATATAATGGGGATAACTCTGTGGACATTGTGAATAACTTGTTGATTTTCTGTGGAATTAGTCTTCAGTTAATAAAATCCATTCATTATATAAATAATCTATTTGATTTTGAATATCCTCTCTTTTTTTAGTTAACTCGACAACTTTTTCAGGTGTTTCATATACTAAAGGATCACATAATAAACTATCTAAATTATCTAGATTTATCTCTTCCTCAGATATTTTTTGTTCCAAATCTTTTATTTCTTTTCGTTTAGACTTTTCTTCCTTTAATATTTCTTTTTCTTTCTTTTTTTCCAGCTTGAGCTGAGTTTTTGTCTTACCATCATCGTCATCTTCTGTATATAGAACTTCATTTTTCTTCTCTATATAATAATCATAATTTCCCAGATATTCCTTTATTCCTTCTTTCGTCAATTCGAGTATTTTTGTTGTTACCTTATTTAAGAAATATCTGTCATGGGATATAACAAAGAGAGTGCCTTCATAGTCTAATATGGCTTCTTCTAATACTTCCTTAGAATCTATATCTAGATGGTTAGTAGGCTCATCCATAAGCAAAAGATTAGCATTGGAAAGCATTAGTTTAAGTAATGAAAGCCTTCCTTTTTCACCACCGCTAAGATCTGATATCTCCTTAAATATATCATCACCAATAAACATAAATTGACTAAGTATAGTTCTAATCTGATAATAGTCAAAGGTTGGATTTTCATCCCATATTTCATCAATAATAGTTTTATTTAGGTTGAGCTTAGACATCTCCTGGTCAAAATAACCAGACACTACATGATGGCCAATTTCTATCTTTCCATTATTTTTTTCAATTTGTCCCAAGATAATTTTAAACAAAGTAGTTTTTCCAATACCATTAGCACCAATGAGTCCTACTTTTTCTCCCCTATAAACGTGAAAATTTATATTTTCTAAGAGCTTAAAGTCACCAAAGGATTTTTCTAGGTTTTCCACATTAAGAACATCTCTACCTGATTTTATCTTTGGTTCAAATTTAATCCTAGTTTTCTTTTGATCTCCTATTGGTTTAGCCATTACCTTCATCTTATCTAACATTTTTTGTCTACTTTGAGCAAGACCATGGTATCTTTCACCACCATAAGCCTTAAATCTTTGAATTATTTCTTCTTGTCGTTTTATTTCTTTTTGTTGATCTTCAAAATGCTT
>CAZIII010000082.1:0-8523 GCA_964539425.1 uncultured Tissierellaceae bacterium
CCAGCCCTAATTATTATAGGTATATCTTGTGGATTTATATATATTCAAAAAGATTTAGGTACTACTATAACTTTAGCATCTACTTTAATGGCAATGTTTTTTATTGCAGGCATGAATTTAAGCCATATTTTACTAATGGCCTTACCTGTGGCTGGATTAGGCTTTTTAATGTTATCAGGCCCTGAAAATGCATATAGAAGAAATAGGATAACTGCTTTTAGAGATCCATTTGCATATAAGCTTGATATAGGATGGCAGGCAGTACAATCCTTATATGCTCTAGGTTCAGGTGGCTTATTTGGCTTAGGCTTAGGTAAAAGCAGACAGAAGTTTTCATACATACCGGAATCTTATAATGATTTTATATTCTCAATAATAGGGGAAGAATTGGGATTTTTAGGGACTCTTGCTGTAATATTGATATTATTACTTATTATATGGAGAGGAATCCGTATAGCACTAAGTATAGATGATGCTTTTGCTTCTTATTTAGCTACAGGAATTACTGCGTTGGTGACTATCCAATCTTTGATTCATATTGCAGTTGTAACATCATCTATTCCAACAACTGGAATAACATTGCCATTTATCTCTTATGGAGGTACTTCTTTAATGATTTATATGTCTGCAATAGGAATACTCCTAAATATTTCTAGATATGCAGATTTAGACAGGAGATGATATAGTGAAATACTTAATTACAGGTGGGGGAACGGGAGGTCATATATATCCAGCCTTAGCCATAGCAAACGAAATAAAGCACAAAGATAAGAAAGCTGATATTCTTTATGTTGGGACTAATAAGGGGTTAGAAGCTGAGCTAGTACCAAAGGAAGGATTTGCATTTAAAACTATTAGAGTCAATGGAATGCCAAGAAGACTTAACAAAGAATCATTCATAGCTCTTAATGAACTCCTTCATGGAATAAATGACGCAAGGAAGATCATTAATGAGTTTAAGCCTGATGTTGTTATTGGGACTGGAGGATATGTCTGTGGACCAGTTGTCTATGTGGCAAAAAAGAAAAAAATTCCAGCATTAATACATGAGCAAAATGCTTTTCCGGGCATTACCAACAAAATACTATCACGATATGTTGACATAGTAGCTGTTACATTTGATGAGTCTAAAAAGTATTTTAAATATCCTGATAGGATAGTGAATACCGGAAATCCAATTCGTAAGGAAATTTTAAATATAAATAAAGAAGAAGCTTATAAAATATTAAAGATAGAACCAGATATTCCCTTTGTTTTATCATTTGGAGGATCTGGAGGACAGAAAAAGCTTAATGATACAATGTACAATCTTATAAAAAAAGCAAATTACAAAAATGATATTCAAATAATTCACGTAACTGGAAAAAGGTTTTATGATGAATTTATAGATAAACTAAAGAAAGAAGGTATCCAATTAAGTAAGTATATAAGAGTGTTGCCCTATATGTACCAGATTCCTGAGGCTATTAATATTGCTTCATTAGTGGTCACATCAGCTGGAGCAATTACTTTAGCAGAAATTTCCGCAATTGGAGTACCAAGTATTCTAATACCAAAATCATATACTGCTGAAAATCATCAAGAGTATAATGCTAGAGCTTTCGAAGAGAAGGGAGCTTCTATATTAGTGCTTGAGAAGGATTTAAAAGATGATATATTATCTGATATAGTATATAGGATAGTCAATAATAAAAAAGAATTAGAAGTCATGAAAAAAAAGAGTAAAGAACTTGGGAAAATACATGCTGCAGAAAAGATTTATGAAATTCTTACTACCCTTCATAATGAAAAATAGTAACCTCATATACACCAATGCATAATATGGTCATATATACTTATTATGATCCTATGTGGAGGTGGTTGTGTGGAAAAGTATGTTATTAATGGTGGGCGTAAATTAATAGGTGAGGTCTCCATAACAGGAGCTAAAAATGCAGTATTGCCTATTTTAGCAGCTACTGTTATAGGTGGAAACAAGAGTACTATAATGAATATTCCAAACCTTAGAGATGTTGAAATAATGGAGAATATATTATTATCTTTAGGATGTAATGTAGAAAAAATGGATAACATGATGGTAATAGATACAGGTCCACTAAATAAAACTAAGGTTCCGGAAGAATTAGTAAGAGAAATGAGATCATCAATTATATTAATGGGAGCTATACTTGCTAGATGTGGAGAGGTAGATATTTCTTATCCAGGTGGTTGTGAAATTGGACCTAGACCTATTGACTTACATCTTAAAGCCTTAAGAGATATGGGAGTAGAGATTGAAGAATCCCATGGTTATCTACACTGCAAAACAAAAGGACTCAAGGGTTGCGATATTCAATTAGACTACCCATCTGTTGGTGCTACTGAAAATATAATCTTAGCAGGAGTCAAAGCGGAAGGAAAAACAGTAATTAGGAATGCTGCAAGAGAACCAGAAATAATTGACTTACAAAACTACTTAAATAAAGCTGGAGCAAAAATCTCCGGAGCTGGAACATCTGTTATTACAATTGAAGGAGTTAAAAAATTAAACAGTGTAACACATAGTATAATACCTGATAGGATTGTGGCAGGAACATTAATGACTGCAGCTGCAATAACTGGTGGAGATATAATAATAAATAATATAATTGTTGATCATCTACTAGGGATAACTGCAAAATTAAGAGAAACAGGAGTATTGATATATAGCAATTGCAGTTCTATGAAAGTAACTGGACCAAAAAAAATAAATCCAATAGAGATGTTACAAACTCTACCGTATCCTGGATTTCCAACGGATATGCAGGCTCAAATGATGTCTCTTTTATCAATTGCTGGTGGAACAAGTATAATTTCTGAAACTGTGTTTGAAAATAGATTTAAGCATGCAGAAGAACTTAGCCGTATGGGTGCAAATATTAAATCCTTTGGAAAAGTAGCAGTTATAAAAGGTGTAAAGGAACTAACTGGAGCTAAGACTACAGCAAAGGATCTAAGAGGTGGAGCAGCTTTAGCTTTAGCAGGTCTAGTGGCAAAGGGTACTACGGAAGTGCATAATATTTATCATGTTGAAAGAGGATATGAAGATTTTCATATAACTCTTCAAGATTTGGGTGCAGATATAATAAAGAAAGACTAGCAGATATTTCTGCTAGTTAACTAAAAGGACAAGCTTAGGAGTGAAACAATGAAAAAGCTTTCACGGGTAGAAAAGAAAATGAGAAGAAGAAGATTTTTTCTAAGGCTATTATTGTTAATTTCATTAATTATTATAATGTTTGTACTAGCTTTAAAATCAGAATTTTTTGTTATAAATAATATTAAAGTTCTAGGAAGTAATAAAATATCTAAAGATATTATAATTAGTGCATCATCAATAGGGATTGGTGAGAATCAATTTAAAATTAGTACAAGGGATAGTGAAAAAAATATTGAGAAAATACCATATGTAAAAGAAGTTAAGGTTAAAAGGAAGTTTCCAAAAGGAATTTTAATAGAAGTTATTGAGCGAAAGGAAATATTTCAAATTGCACAATTATCTTCCTTTGCTTTAATTGATATAGATGGGTATATATTAGATATTGTTAGTACTGAAAATGAAAAATTACCATTGATAAATGGTTATAATATAGGGGATAGTAAGGTTGGGGATAATATTTTTTTAGAAGTAGAAAACGAGGAAAGAATTGAATTAATATCAGAAGGATATAATATAAAATTATTATCAAAAATGAAAGAAATCGACTTGTCAGATAATAACAATGTTAATTTTTTATTAATTGATGGTATTGTTGTTGCCTTTGGTACCCTAGATGATGTAAAATATAAATTGAACTTATTAAATGAAATATTAAAGGATATTGAAGAGAAGCAAATATCATGTAAAATGATTTTAATGAATAAAGGAGATAATCCTATAATTGTACTCGATGAAAGTGGGGAGGGATAGAATGAAAAGAATTAAAGAATATTTGGCATTAACAATGGTTTCCATTTTTCTTGGTTTGATTTTATCCATCCAATTTAAAACAGTGAATAAAACTGTTGGGGAAGGTATTTTACCAACTCAAAGGGCTCAGCAACTAGCTGTAGAATTAAAAAAGGCTCAAAACGAGAGAGAGGCGCAAAACAAACTTATTGATGAAATGGAAGTAAAAATCAAGCAATATGAAATGTCGGAAGCTGACAAAAATGTGTATGCAGAAAATCTTTATAATGATACAATGAAATATAGAATGTTAGCAGGATATTTAGATTTAGAAGGGCCAGGAATCACTATGGAAATTAATGATCCACCCGTAGACCTAGAATTTGGAGGATACTATAATATAATAGATACTTTGGATTTGGTACTTCAAGTAATTTCTGTTTTAAACGCAGCTGATGCTGAAGCTATATCCATTAATGATCAAAGATATACATCATTTACAGAAGTAGAGAAGGCCGGCAACCATATAGAAATCAATGGCGTATCTACCAGTGCTCCAATAGTGATTAAAGCTATTGGTAAGCCAGAGACATTAGAGTCTGCTTTAAATCTAAAGGGAGGGATAGTTGAACTTCTTAGAGATTATGATTATCTTGTTCAAGTAATCAAGGAGCAAAGTATAGTAATTCCAAAATCTAAGAAAATAAAGGAATTTATATTTTCTGTGCCAGCTGATGAAAAAATTAATTAATGGGGGTTATTGAAATGAAAAAAGATAATCCTAAGTTAATCCTTATGCTATTTAGTATAATTATAGGGGTGTTTATTGCTACTCAGGTTAAATTACAA
This sequence comes from uncultured Tissierellaceae bacterium, assembly GCA_964539425.1. GTDB lineage: Bacteria > Bacillota > Clostridia > Tissierellales > Tissierellaceae > JAVKTS01. The sequence goes on from CAZIII010000082.1 coordinate 4,757, forward strand.
CTTGAAATATATTCTCCTGTTACAATTAAATCATTGCAGTCTATAAAAGATGAGATAAATGCTACTAATAATGAAATATCTCAATTAAATAAGATTATTCAAGTTAAGGAAGAAGAATTACAATTATTAGAGAGCATAGCTAAGGGTGATGATAATATTATAGATATATTTATTCTTGATATTAAATCAAATAAGGCACATTCTGGACAAACAGCTTTAGAAGGGCCAGGCATTATTATTACCATGTATGACAATCCAGAAGAGCGTATGCCGGGATTCGATATTAATGAGGATTTAATCCACGATGTTGACATATTAAACATCTTAAATGATTTAAGAATTGCAGGAGCAGAAGCTTTGAGTATAAATGGGGAGAGAGTAGTATCCACCTCAGAGATTAAATGTGGGGGTCCTATTATAAGAATCAATGGTAGAAGCTCTGCTACACCATTTGTTATAAAGGCAATTGGGGATCCAAAATTACTATACGCTTCTGTTGGTGCACCTGGAACTTATGGGGATATATTAAAAAATCTTTACAATATAGGTTTCGAGTTAGAATCTGCAGATTCATTGGTAATACCTGCATATTCAGGACCATTTAACTTTAATTATGCTAAACCATTGGGAAAGGGTGATTAGATTGTTTTTTGCACTTATTGGGATTTTAATTGGAGCTGTAATAGGTTTTATAATACCTTATACTTATAATACATCTTATTCACTCTATGTATCTGTAGCAATATTAGCTTGCTTAGACTCTGTATTTGGTGGAGTAAGGTCAAACTTAGAGAAGAGTTTTAATATCAAAATATTTATTTCTGGTTTTTTTGGTAATGCAATTTTAGCTGCTTTTCTTGCTTACTTAGGTGATAGATTAGGAGTACCACTGTATTATGCAGCTATATTCACATTTGGTAGTAGGCTTTTTGAAAATTTTGCTAAAATTAGAAGAAATTTATTATCTAAGAGAAAAGAATCCAATTAATCAAATGAATTTAGAATAAAAACGCTAGTGGTCTAGCTACTAATTAGATGAGGGGGAGATTAAATGTTTGATTTTGATGTTGATGTAGATCAATATGCTAAAATAAAAGTAATTGGTGTTGGTGGTGGTGGAAATAATGCAGTAAATAGAATGGTGGAATCTGGAGTTAGAGGTATTGACTTTATTGCATTAAATACAGATAGACAAGCATTATATTCATCAAAAGCTGAAATAAAATTACAATTAGGTGAAAAACTGACAAGAGGTCTAGGAGCAGGGGCAAATCCTGAAATTGGAGCTAAGGCTGCTGAAGAAAATAGAAATGATATTATGGAAGCAATTAAAGGCGCTGATATGATATTTATTACTGCTGGAATGGGTGGAGGAACTGGAACAGGTGCTGCTCCCATAGTAGCAGAGATAGCAAAAGAATTAGGAATCCTTACAGTAGGAGTAGTTACTAAACCATTTACTTTTGAAGGACCTAAAAGATTAAAACATGCAGAACAAGGTATAGAAGAATTAAAAGCTAAAGTAGATACTTTAGTTACTATTCCTAATGATAGACTGCTACAAGTAGCTGATAAGAAAACTACTATGGTAGAAGCCTTTGTTATGGCTGATGAAGTACTTAAACAAGGTATACAAGGGATCTCTGATTTAATTGCTGTTCCAAATTTAATAAACTTAGACTTTGCAGATGTGAAAACAATCATGCATGATAAAGGAATTGCACATATGGGTATAGGTCACTCTTCTGGTGATAATAGAGCTACAGAAGCAGCAAAACAGGCTATAAGATCACCTTTGTTAGAAACTTCAATTGAAGGAGCTAAATCTGTACTCTTAAATATAACAGGTGGTTCTGATTTAGGAATCTTTGAAGTTAATGAAGCGGCTGATTTGATAAGAGCTTCAGTAGACCAAGATGCAAATATAATATTTGGTGCTGGAATAGATGAAAGTCTAAAAGATGAATTAAAAATAACTGTTATTGCAACAGGATTTGACATAGGTTCTTTAGAAAATAATAAATCAGCTACAATAAACAATAATAATAACAACAATAATAATGCAGAATCTATAGACCAAGTAGCAGTGGCTAAGGATACTGAAGATGAATTGGATATTCCAATCTTTTTAAGAAGACGAGATAAAAAATAAATATTAACTGTAAAAAATGTATCTTTTTGACGAGATACATTTTTTTTATTGCTTATAAAATGACAAAATATTTATGTTTAATGTCCTATAATATAAATTAAGGAATAATATAGATAAAGACTATAAAATCAAAGGAGGGATTCCTTTGTATATAATTGGAGAATATCTTTTCATAGAAAATTTCATTATAAATTATACAATATTGCAAAGCACTAAGATAATTACCAGGACTAAAGTAACTAGATTTAGAGTTTTAATTACGGCTATTATTGCGGCACTTTATTCATTTGTTATATTTTTACCTTCAATAATGTTTCTAACTAATTTTTATATGAAAATCATTATATCAATTTTGATAGTAAAATTAGCATTTAATTCAAAGTGTTTATCTTTGTTTTTAAAGCAATTATCAGGCTTCTATATAATATCTTTCATATTTGCAGGAGCCAGCATAGGTACATATTATTTTTCGCAAAGCTATAAGACTATTCTAGCAGAATCAAACATTAGCATTGGGTTTCCCGTGAAATATGTATTTTTAGGGACATTGTTAGGGGGGATTATGATTAGAAATATTTTACATTATTTTCATGAAAAAGTATCTACGGAGAAGAAGCTACTTGAAGTTACAGTTCATTTCAATGACAATAAGGCATCCTTAGTTTCATTAATTGACACAGGAAATTCCTTAATAGAACCTATTTCTAAGATACCAGTTTTAGTTGTAGAATATACAGTTATTAAACATATATTGCCTCCAGCACTTAGAGAAATATTTGATAATAATATAGAAAATGATTTTGTAGCTCTAGGAAATGTAATGGAAAACATTAAAGATGAACTTAAAATTAAACTTATACCATTTAATTCAGTGGGATCTAACAATCGGTTGCTAATTGGTTTTAAGCCAAATTATATCCAGATATTAGATCATGATAGTTTAACAACATATGATGAGCTAGTAATTGGTATAACTAATACTAGGCTTTCCGCAGATGAACAATATAGTGGATTATTAAATTTAGAAATATTAAATAGGGGGAATTTATGTGTTGATAAGGATTAGGCTGAAATTTCAAATATTAAAATATAAGGTTTTAAGTAAGTTGAATTTAATTAGGGGAATTCATTACATTGGCAGTGGGGAAGTCTTACCACCACCTTTAAAGCCAGAAGAAGAAGCTTACTATCTATCTTTGTTAAGGAAAGATGAAAGTGTAAGGGCTATTCTCATTGAAAGAAACCTAAGACTGGTTGTTTACATAGCAAGAAAATTTGAGAATACCAGAATCTCAATTGAAGATCTTATCTCAATAGGAACCATCGGATTAATAAAAGCAGTAAATACATTTGATCCAGATAAAAATATAAAATTAGCAACCTATGCTTCTAAATGTATTGAAAATGAGATATTAATGTATTTAAGGAGAACAAGCAAAATGAAGTCTGAAATTTCATTTGATGAGCCCTTAAACATAGATTGGGATGGGAATGAGTTGTTATTGTCAGATATTCTTGGAACAGATGGTGATATTATTTTTAAGGATATAGAATCCGAAGTAGACAAAAGCCTGTTGAAGCAAGCAATAGATAAACTATCAGGTAGAGAAAAGAC
>CAZIII010000083.1:0-8423 GCA_964539425.1 uncultured Tissierellaceae bacterium
ATATTTGCAAAGGATAATACAAAGATTTTATTTAGAATAGATGGGATGAAGGGTACCCAAGTAAAAAAACAATTATATGCAAAATATAATATAAGACTAGAGATGACTGATTATTACTATGCTTTAGCTCTTACATCTTTTATGAATGAAGAAGAAGATTATGAAAAATTAATAGCAGCTGTGGAAGATTTAGCAAAAAATGCTCCATATGAAGATATAACACCAGTTAGCGTTAATATGCCAACTCCAAAGGTTAGAAAATCTATATATGAAGCATACCACAGTAATAAAAAGCAAATAGACTTAAAAGATAGTATAGGTAGAATATCAGCTGCAGCTATTATTCCATATCCACCAGGAGTACCATTGGTAGTCCCAGGAGAGGAAATAACACAGGAATTATATGACCAAATCCTATTCTTAATGGAGAATGATATAGAAATAGTTGGACTAATGGGATATAATAAAGATAGATTAGTAGTAGTTGAATAAGAAAGGACGTTTTTTGTGAGAGGACTATTTATTACTTTAGAGGGCCCAGATGGTTCAGGTAAATCAACAATTATAAAATTATTAGGTGATTACCTGCGGAATAAAGGCATAGAATTTATTATGACAAGGGAACCTGGAGGCACTCTAATAGGGGAAGAAATCCGCCATATAATATTAGATGAAAAAAATACTTCAATGGGTGCAGAAACAGAAGCCTTGCTTTATGCAGCTGCAAGGGGACAGCATATTCACGAAAAGATTCTTCCTGCTATGGAACAAGGCAATATTGTACTTTGTGATAGATTTACATTATCATCTTTGGCATACCAAGGAGTAGGTAGAGACCTAGGCATTGAGAGGGTGAAAGCTATTAATGATTTTGCCATTAGAGGGGTTTATCCAGACCTAATACTCTTTTTCCATGTGGATCCAGAGTTAACCTTAAAGAGGAAACTAGGGAAGGTAGCTGGGGATAGATTGGAGCAGGAAGGAAATGATTTTCATAGAAGAGTGTACAATGGGTATATGGAATTATTGGAGATGTACCCTGAGAACATAAAGATAATAGATGCAACAAAGTCTGTAAAACAAGTATTAGAGCAGAGTATTACAGAAATAGAGAATTTACTAGATAAAAAAGGGGAGTGAAGAAATGAAACTTATAATATGCATAGTTCAGGATCAAGACTCAGGAAGCCTAATTGATGATTTGACACTACAGGGACATAGGGTGACGAAGCTATCATCTACAGGTGGATTTTTAAAATCAGGAAATACTACCCTATTGATTGGAGTAGAAGATGATCAAGTACCTCTGGTACTACAAATCATCGAAGATAATTGTAAGACTAGGGAAATCACTACATCTCTTCTATCAGTTACAATGCCTGGTGATACCTATATGCCATTTCCATTGGAAGTAAAAGTTGGAGGGGCAACAGTATTTATGTTAGATGTAGAAAAACATATTAAGATATAGGGGGGGATTAGTTTGAAGCTTATTATTGCTGTAATTCAAGATGAGAGTATTTCAAAGGTAATAAAAACCTTGATGGATAATAAAATTAGAACTACTAAGCTTTCTTCAACTGGTGGCTTCCTAAAATCTGGTAATACTACACTTCTTATGGGAGTAGAAAACAATGAAGTTGATATTGTAACAGAGCTTATAAGAAAAGAATGTACAAGCAAAAAAGTTAAATCTGGAGACCAAGAAGTAACCGTTGGAGGAGCAAATTTATTCGTAATGGATATAGACAAATATATGAAGATATAAGTATGAGGTAAGAAAATGGATTTCAATCAAATAGTAGGACATGAAAAACAAATTGAATCTTTAAAAAATGCCATGATGAATGGCACTATTAATCATTGCTATTTATTTGAGGGAGAAAAGGGCTTAGGTAAGAAAAACCTGGCCCTAGCTTTTTCTAAGGCAATTTTATGTAAAGATACCAGTTCTCCAGACCCATGCAATGTATGTAGTTCATGTATAAAGTTTAATTCGGATAATCATCCTGATTTCAAGCTTATTTCTCCTGAAAAGGGAGTTATTAAAAAGGATGAAATAGACAAGCTGATTAAGGGGATGGCCACTACTCCATTTGAAGGAAATAAGAAAGTTTTTGTCATAGATCAAAGTGATATGATTAGAATAGATGGTCAAAACAGAATATTGAAGACCCTAGAAGAGCCACCTAATTACATAAATATAATTTTAATTTCATCCAACAGTACTAAGTTAATTCCAACAATATTATCCAGATGTCAAATCATTCAATTCTATCCAATAAGAAATTCAAAGATTATAGATTTATTAGTTAAAGAATATGGATTCCATGTAGATAAGGCTAAATTTATAGCAGATTTTTCAAAGGGTTCTGTAGAGAAATCTATAGAGTTGGCAAATTCAGAGGATTTCTTTGAGAAGAGGGAAGAAATCATATCTATAATAGATAGTTTATTAAATGGAGATAAAGTAAAAGCACTTACTTCTATGGAATTTTTCAATAGAAACAAAGAAAATATTGAGGAGATACTAGATATTATTATATATTGGTTTAGAGATTTATTAATCTACAAGGAAATTGGAGAAACATCGGTATTAACAAATATTGATAAAGTAGAAATACTATCTAAACAATCCTTTGTAGATTTTACTAAAATTAATGATATAATATATAAAGTAGAAGATACTAAAAGTAATATTAAGAGAAATGTTAATTTTGGATTGTCTTTGGAGACAATGCTTCTCAGTATATAGGAGGAATATAGATGATAAAAGTAGTAGGAGTAAGATTTAAGAAGGCAGGTAAGATATATTACTTTGATCCTGATGATATAGATGTTAAATTTAATGAGTTTGTAGTAGTGGAGACAGCTAGAGGAATTGAATTTGGCCATGTAGTAGTAGGACCAAAGGAAGTAACTGAGGATGAAATAGTATCACCATTGAAAAAAGTCCTAAGAGTAGCCTTAGATGAGGATTTTGATATTCATAGAGAGAATAAAAAGAAGGCTGCAGAAGCAATAGATTTGTGCAAAAAGAAGGTAGAAGAACACGGATTATCTATGAAGCTAGTAGATGTTGAATATACATTTGATAATAATAAGGTAATATTTTATTTTACAGCAGATGGAAGAGTTGATTTCAGAGAGTTAGTCAAGGATTTGGCTGCTATATTCAAGACAAGAATAGAGCTTAGACAAATTGGAGTAAGAGATGAAGCAAAAATGATTGGTGGCATAGGGCCATGTGGTAAAACTGTGTGTTGTGGCCAATTTTTAGGAGAATTTGAGCCAGTATCTATAAAAATGGCAAAGGAGCAATCCTTATCATTAAATCCAACTAAAATATCTGGACTTTGCGGAAGACTAATGTGTTGCTTAAAATATGAGCATTCTGTCTATGAAGAATTGTTAAAAGGAATGCCTCAAGTAGGGGATATAGTAGTGACTCCAGAGGGCAAAGGAACCATAGTAGAGACTTATACATTACTAGAAAAGGTAAAGGTAAAAGTAAGACTTAAAGATAATACAGATGATTTACTTTATTTTCTAGTAAAGGATATTACGAACACTGGAGAAATAGACCCTCATTATGAAAGAATATCAGATGAAGCAGCGGAAACAAAGGGTTTAGATGATTAAGAATAAATATATTTAAAATATCTTTTAATCTAGTCAAAAATCTGTTAAAATGATATCGTAACGAATGTTATTTTATCAGGAGGTGAAAATAATGGCATATAGAATTCATGAAGATTGTATCGCATGTGGAGCTTGTCAACCAGAATGTCCAGTTGATGCCATATCAGCAGGAGATATCTATGTTATTGATCCTGACAAATGTATTGACTGTGGAGCATGTGCAAATGTTTGCCCAGTAGACGCACCTAAACCAGAATAGTACTTAAAAAAAGACCCAATAGGGTCTTTTTTACAACCAATAAGTTTGGAATTCGGTGCCAGGCACCATAATCCAAACTTATTGAATATTTCCACAATTGAAAGAGGAATAATTATGATAAATGAAAGAATAGATTTAGTTCCTGGAACTAATTTGAAGATAATACAAAATAAAGAGAAGTTTTCCTATGGTACAGATGCCATATTTCTATCTCATTTTGCTAAGGGCAAGGGGGTAGTTGTTGACTTAGGTACTGGTACCGGAATTATTCCATTGAGATTATATGGAAAGGGTAATGTGGATATAATTTATGGTATAGAAATCCAAGAAGAAGTTGCTAATATGGCTAAAAAGTCCATGGAGTTGAATAATCTGGAGGATAAGATTAAGATAATTGACTTGGATTTGAAGGATTTACCAACTAAATTTGGAAAAAACACCGTAGATACCATTACGACAAACCCACCATATATGAAAGCAGGAGGGGCTTTGGTTAATAATGAGGAGAATTTTGCCTTATCAAGACATGAAATAGCCTGTACTTTGGAGGATATAGTTAGGGTTTCTCATTACTTGCTAAAACCATTGGGAAAATTCTACATGGTACATAGACCTGATAGATTAGTTGATATAATATATACATTAAGAAAATATAAAATCGAACCAAAATACATAAGATTTGTCCAACCTAAGATAAATAAGAAACCAAATTTAATACTAATTGAAGCAGTAAAGGATGGTAAGCCAGATTTGAAGTTTTATGATCCATTGATTGTATATAATGAGGATGGATCCTATACTGATGAAATACATAAGATATATGGTATGGACAATGGGACAGAGGGACAGGAGTAGTGTCCCACACTTTTGCACTTTGTCATAATTTTAAAATGTAAGGAGAAATAAAATGGATAGAGGAATTTTATATATATGCCCAACCCCCATAGGTAATCTGGAGGATATGACCCTTAGGACCATAAGAATATTAGGAGAAGTGGATTTGATTGCAGCAGAGGATACTAGGCATACTATTAGACTGCTAAACCATTTTGATATAAAGAAGCCACTAACATCATATCACGAGCATAATATTAGGGAAAAAGGATTTGAGCTAATAGAAAAGTTAAATCTAGGCCAAAATATTGCCCTAGTATCAGATGCAGGAATGCCAGGTATATCAGATCCAGGTCAAGAGCTCATAAGACATGCAATTGATGAAGGTATAGTTGTGGTTCCACTACCAGGCGCTACAGCTTCTATTACAGCCCTGATTATATCTGGATTATCAACTGATAAGTTTATTTTCGAGGGATTCTTGTCTTCTAAGAAAAGGGAAAGAATCAAAGACCTGGAAAGAATTAAGGAATATAAATTTACTACAATAATATACGAATCACCTCATAGATTAATGGATTTATTAGAAGATATGTTTAGTGTCTTTGGAGAAAGACAAATCTCAATTTCAAGGGAGTTAACAAAGAAATTTGAAGAAACATTTCGAGGCACACCTCCACAAGCTTTGGAGAAATTTAAGGACTCTGGTGTAAAAGGGGAGTTTGTAATAGTAATAGAGGGAAATCCAGAGGAAGAAGTAGTAGAAGAAATAAATATAGAAGAAGTCTTAAATTTATATATAGAAGAAGGTCTTACAAAAAAAGAAGCAGTAAAAAAACTATCAGAGGAATACAATATACCTAAGAATTTGGTGTATAAAGAAAGTCTAAAAATCTAGGAATAGCAGGATCAGTGGAGAGTAAAAGTGAAAAGGGTGGGAATTTCATGTACGATATACATAATGAACTTAAAGAGAAGATATCAGACTTAAATAATTTAATACAGGACAAGTATAAGGAAATTTTTTCTTTAGATAGGAATGAGCTTAGAAAATTTATTGAAGAAAATATTGGTTCTATTATTCCCATGACAAAACTTGAAAATAAACATCTAGCCATATATGAATCTAAGGGTGGCATTGTAGGAGTAGATGGGTCTACTAATAAAATAGGAGGAGCCTATCCTCATTTTATTGAGTTATTTCAAGGTTTAGCAAAATCAACTATCTCTCACAACCAACCAATATTCAGATCCCATGTGTATTCCCCCCTAACTTCATATGAAGTAGATAATATATTGGAAGAAGACGAAGAAGTCATCGTAGAAAAAAGAAATAAGGCACTAGCAACTATAGAAGTAGAAGTTGCATTGGAAAGTGTAGAGAAATTTAAGCCCTATGCTATTCTAATGGATGGCTCTCTAATACGGTATTATATATATTCCTATGAACCATGGATGAAGCTAAGAGAGGAATGCGAGAAGAAGGGGATTTTATTAGTGGGGGTTATCAAGGATATTAAAACATCCATAATCGGAGATAAATTAGGTGAAATGGATTCTAAGATGAAGATAGATTCCTATGATAGGGAAATACTCTTTGGTCAGCTTGAATATGGAGAAATGATAATAATAAAGGATGAAGCTAATAAGAAGAAGGAAACAGGATATTCTTCAGTCTTTATGAGATCATCCCTAGCTCCTAGTGTCATAGGAATGGATATCATTGATAGCCAAAAAGACAGTCTAGAGGAAATGGGAAGGCTGGTGTTTACATTAACACCAGAAAACAGTCGAGGCGTACCCTTATGGCTAGATATAGTGGATAAAGAAGTACTAATATCAAATGCCATGATGAAGGGCCTAATGGAAAGATATATGGATAGAGATATATACGAGAGATTTTTTATTTCGGAAAGAGCTAAGAGAAATTAAATTCTCGGTGGTCCGGTTGATATGTGAGAAGGGTTCTACGATTCGAACTTTGAGGATTATCAAGACACAGAAAAAAATAGAATTGCATGTAAGCGAAAGGTTGTGATTAGATGAAGGTAGTAGGTATTACCACTCAACAGGAAGTATTTATTGGATCAAAGACTAGAAATTTTAGGATAAATGAATTTTTAATAATAGAAGATCCCTATCAAAATGACTTATTAGGAGAAGTTGTTGAGGCGAAAACTTTCAATAGATATATTCCCCTAAATATAGCAGGTGACTTTGTGGATGGGACTGTTTTGGAGTCACTAAAATCTCTAGGTTATAATATTGATGAAGAAACAATCTATGTGGCTAAAGTTAGACTACTCAATGAGGCACTTTATCCTGTGCAAACAGGCTCAGATATTAGACTCCCTGAATTCTATGAAGTAAAGGATTTGATGATAAAGACCAAGAAGGCAGATGGTTTAGTTCTAGGAGTCATCAGAAACACAGATGACATGGCAATTGGTATGGATGAAGAGTATAAAAATCTTTTATATACATTTGAAGAAAAGGGACTATGCCCTCAAAGGGAGATTCCCTATATATTAGATATAAAATCCATGCACCATTACCCCCATATAGGAGTATTTGGGGGTTCTGGCTCAGGAAAATCCTTTGGCCTAAGGGTACTACTGGAGGAATTGATGCAGCAAGATATTCCCACAATAGTGTTAGACCCCCATTTTGAAATGGATTTTAGCGAGAAGGCACCATATTTACCAGGTGATACAGTAAGTTTTGAAGGTAAGTTCAAATGTCTTCAAGTAGGATTTCATGTGGGAGTAAAATTTGAAGATTTGGCTGCCCAGGATTTAAAAAACTTATTAGACGCAGCTTCCACTTTGACTGATGCCATGAATAATGTAGTTGATGTGTTATTTAAGAGAAAGGATTCATTCCATAGTTTTTACTCTAGGATGCAGATGCTGACAGAAGCCCAAGAGGAAGGGTCCACTGAAAGAATAGATAATAGGATTAACTATGCAGATACAGAGGAAGAAAGAAAGGCATGGGAAAGGAGAAAGGAAGTTTATCAGAAATATGATAAAACCTGCCCATATAATTCAGTAAAGGGAATAATGTGGAGATTGAAGAGATTGGACAATGAAGGTGTATTCTCAAAGGATATACGAGAAATTGAAGAAGGGATTCAAAGGGGAAAACTAATGGTTATCCAAGGGAATACCAGGATTCTTCAAGTGTTCAGCACCTATTTATTAAATAATCTCTACCACAAGAGAAGGGATTATAAGGATGCTCTATATAAGAAAACCGCTGCAGAATATTTCCCACCATTTATAGTAGTCACAGATGAAGCCCATAATTTTGCACCAAAGGGTTATGATTCCCCATCTAAATCCATATTAAAGGAAATATCCCAGGAAGGTAGAAAGTATGGAGCCTTTCTAATACTTGCAACCCAAAGACCTACTTTATTAGATGAAACAATTACTGCTCAATTAAACACTAAGTTTATATTTAGGACCGTTAGGGCATCTGATATACAGACTATAAAGGAAGAAACAGATCTTACAATGGAAGAAACCAGAAGATTACCTTATTTAAGGACAGGAGATGTATTTATATCATCAGCTTCAATGGGTAGAACCATATTTGCCAGGGTTAGAGCTGCTATTAGCTCAAGTCCTCATACAGAAAATCCCTTTGATGAGTTGAAAAACAAAGGAAAAGAAGATGATGAAAA
>CAZIII010000084.1:0-8381 GCA_964539425.1 uncultured Tissierellaceae bacterium
TTGTTGGTTTACGAAGATTTAATCCTACTATAGCTGCATGGGAAGTAAGTCCACCTTGTTCAGTTATTATAGCTGAAGCTCTTTCTATGAATTTTACCATATCTCTATCAGTATCTTTGCTAACTATGATATCACCATCTCTGAATTTTTTAATTAATTCCTCTTCATTATTAGCAATACAAATTCTTCCCAATGTTGAATCTTTACCTATTCCCATTCCTCTAAGTAATACCTTCCCTATGGTATGAACCTTTATTAGATTGGTAGAACCAGCTGTCCCAACAGGAATTCCTGCAGTAACAACAATTAAATCACCTTCCTTAACATAACCTTCATCAACAGTAGATTGAATAGATAATTCAATTACATCATCTGTTGAATTACTATAAGGTGATAGTACTGGATAAACTCCCCAAACTAAGGACAATCTTCTCATTACGGACTCAGTAGTTGTTGCTGCTATAATAGGTGCTTTTGGTCTAAACTTAGATATTGCTTTTGATGTATATCCTGATGAAGTAGCAGTTATTATTGCTGATGCTCCTAGATCCATGGCTGTGGTACATGTAGCCTTACCAATGGCATTAGTTGTTGATATTTCACTAATAGCAACTTTGGAATTTAAAATCTCCCCATAATCCAAGGAATCTTCTGTGCTTTTAGCTATGTTGTACATAGTCTTTACTGACTCAACAGGGTATTTTCCAGCTGCTGTTTCTCCAGAAAGCATTATAGCACTACTACCGTCAAGAATAGCATTTGCAACATCTGTCACTTCAGCCCTTGTTGGTCTAGGATTCCTCATCATAGAGTCAAGCATTTGAGTTGCTGTGATTACAGGCTTACCTGCTAAATTCGATTTTCTAATTAGTTCCTTTTGTACAAGAGGCATGACTTCTGTCTGTATCTCTACACCCAAGTCTCCCCTAGCCACCATTATACCATCAGAAACTGCTAATATTTCATCAATATTATCCACGCCCTCTTGATTTTCTATTTTAGATATAATTTCTATTGTATTTACATTGTTTTCTTCTAAAATTTTTCTAATCTCAAGTACATCAGCAGCTTTTCTAACAAAAGAAGCAGCTATAAAATCAATACCATTTTCAATACCAAATAATATATCGTCTATATCCTTTTTTGTAACAGCAGGTAGATTGATTTTTACACCCGGAACATTTACACCCTTATGATTTTTTAATGTCCCATTATTCATAGCGATACATTTAATATCTGTACCACCCATGACCTCCATAACTTTAAATTCTACCAAACCATCATCGATTAAAATTCTACTTCCTTTTCCTATATCATTTGGCAACCCATTATAAGAAACAGATATAATGCTTTTATCTCCTAATATATCTCTAGTAGTTATAGTAAATATATCTCCCTCTTCTATCTCTATAGTACCATCCTTAAAATCTCCTAGTCTGATTTCTGGCCCCTTTGTATCTAGCATAATTCCAATAGGCATTTTCAATTCTTCTCGTACTTTTTTTATATTATCAATTCTTTGTTTATGTTCCTCATGGGAACCATGGGAAAAATTGAGTCTACAAACATTTAAGCCATTTTGGAAAAGCTCCTTTAAAACCTTTTCTGATTCTGATGCAGGACCTATGGTACATACTATCTTAGTCTTCTTCATATGTTATCCCTCCGTTAAATTGATAATATTTTTGCAGTATTATACATCTCACTATCAAATACCTTCTTTATTTCCAATGCCTCATTAATATCTAGATCAATTATTTTATTACACTTAACCCCTAATGCTCTACCTGATTTTCCTTCTTTAAGTAAATCTATAGCCTTATTTCCCATTTCACTAGCTAATATCCTATCAAAAGAAGTAGGCGTGCCTCCTCTTTGAATATACCCTAATATTGTTACCCTTGTATCAATACCTGTTTTTTCATTAATTGATTTTGACACATCATAAGCATTTCCTACACCTTCTGCCAGAACTATAATATGATGCAATTTCCCCCTATTTTTACCTTGTATTGCTCTTTTGCATACATCATCTATATCAAATTCTACTTCAGGAATAATTATACTTTCAGCACCACCAGAGAGTCCTGCATAAAGGGCTATGTCGCCGCAATTCCTTCCCATAACTTCAATGACATTTGCCCTACCATGGGATGTTGATGTATCTCTAATCTTAGATATAGCATCTACCACAGTTTCAACAGCAGTATAAAATCCTATAGTATAATCAGAATAACCACAATCATTGTCTATTGTGCAAGGTATTCCAATAGTAGGTATTCCTGCATTTGACAATTCTCTAGCTCCCTTTAATGTACCATCTCCACCTAATACCACAAGTCCATCAATTCCAAATATGTTTAAAACATTTAAGGCCTTCTTAAATCCTTTTTCCGTCTTAAACTCATCAGACCTGGCTGATCTAAGCGTAGTTCCTCCTCTATGAATAATATCAGCAACAGATGAAAGATTCATATCATCTATCTCACCTTCAATTAATCCACTATATCCTTGTCTTATTCCCATAATTCTAAAATTATTATATATTCCTGACCTGACAACTGCCCTAATAGCCGCATTCATGCCTGGGGCATCTCCTCCACTTGTTAAAACTCCTATGGTCTTCATCTAAGTCCCCCTTTAATTGTACTACATAATACCTAGTTCTATCATTGCTTCTTGCACTTCTTCTGCTTCAAATTCTGGGGCTAATATCTCGTAAAGTTCCTCTTCGCCTTCCAAAGAAAAATATCTTATCTTAACTAAAAAACCTTCTTCCTTAAGCCTTTTCTCAATCATTTCTGCATTTTTTAATCCTATGGCCATGTAAATTGTTGTCCACATGTTATAGCACTCCTCTTTTTATATCAATTAATAATTAAAACATAAATACCCCTTTAGATAAATTAAGATAATTTTACTGATTCTTCCCCTAGTAGGTCCTTTAATTCCATTATAGCCTTTTCACTGACATCAAGCCATAGTTCTCTATCTGATACTATAGTCTTCTTTTCCTTTTCTATATATATATATACTGGAGTATCACCTTTATACTTTCTTAAAATCTCTTTAATACTGTTAAATACATTAGCAACACTACTTGTGGAGATTTTTAGATATAGTTTTCCTCTATTATACATATTCAATTCTCTTATCTTTTCCACTAATATCTTAGGTTCTTCAACTTCTGACATACTAATTCTACCATCAATGACTATCAGCCCATCTTCTTTAAGGTACTTATTATACCTATCGAATGTAGTAGGAAATACAATGCATTCAATAGCTCCATATAAATCCTCTAAGGTAATAAAAGCCATCATATTATTATTTTTAGTTATCTTGTTTTTCTTCTCAACAATTATTCCACCAATTACAACGCTCTCCCCATCTTTTGGTCCATCTAATTTTTCTCCTATTTCGTCTCCATTATTTAATAAGTCAAAAGTAGTTATAGTAGAAATCTTTTCTAGCTCTGATTTGTATGGCTCTAGCGGATGTCCAGATATATATATACCCACCATTTCCTTCTCCATTGTAAGTAAAATATTCTTAGGAAACTCCTTTAAATCTGGTAGATTATCCTTAGATATACTTTCATCCACAGTATCAAAAATTGAGAACTGTCCTTCTATATTTCTCCTTCTATCTGCATGAATTCCATCTATTGTCTTTTCAAATATAGCTAAAAATTGAGCTCTATTACCACCTAAACTATCCATTGCACCACATTTAATCAAGGATTCTACAGCTCTTTTATTCATTGAAGAAGAATCAACTCTTTCAATTTTTTCTATACAATCTGTAAATGATTTAAATCTACCTTGTTCTCTGGCTTTTACAACGGCATGAATGAAGTTTACACCTACATTTTTAACAGCAGATAGGCCATATCGAATTTTTCCATCTAATACAGTAAATTTATTATAAGATTCATTAACATCTGGAGGCAATATTTCTATTCCTAACCGTTTACATTCCTGTATATATAAGGATACTGAATTTGTATTTCCCATGACAGATGATATTAAAGCTGCCATAAATTCTACTGGATAGTAGTATTTAAGCCAAGCAGTTCTATAAGCTACCACTGCATAAGCAGCTGAATGTGATTTATTAAAAGCATAATTAGCAAAATCAATCATTAAATCATATATCTTAGACGCAGATTTTTCATCTACTCCATTTCTTATGGCTCCGGTTAATATAACCTTTCCACTTTCATCAACCTGCCCATAAATAAAATTCTTTCTCTCCTCTTCCATAACATCCATTTTTTTCTTACCCATAGCACGCCTTACTAAATCCGCTCTACCCATTGAGTATCCACCAATATCTCTAACAATTTGCATTACCTGTTCCTGATACACAATACAACCGTAAGTAACATCAAGGATATGTTCTAGCTTTGGATGTAAATATTCAATCTTAGATGGATCATGCTTGCAGGCTACAAAAGTGGGTATCTGATTCATAGGTCCTGGCCTAAATAATGAGTTGGCTGCTATGAGGTTTTCAAATACATTAGGTCTTAGTTCCTTTAAAAATGCTCTCATTCCAGGGGATTCAAACTGAAATATACCCAAGGTTTCAGCCTTAGCAAACATTTCAAGTACTAAGGGGTCCTCGTAATTTATATTATCAAAGTCAACTTCTATCCCTTTATTTTCTCGAATAAGGGTAACAGCATCCCTTATAACTGTCAAAGTCCTTAAGCCTAAGAAGTCCATCTTTAGCAGGCCTAATTCCTCTAGCTCTATCATATTAAACTGTGTAGTTAGGGAGTCACCGTTCTTCAATAAAGGTACATAGTTAGTAACTGGCTCTTTGGAAATCAATACTCCTGCAGCATGGGTAGATGTATGTCTAGGCAGTCCCTCCACAGCCCTTGCTAAGTCTATTAGATTTTCAACTTCATTGTCATCCTCATAAATATCACGTAAACTCTTATTCACTTCAAGAGCCTTATCTATGTTCATACCCAAATCCATGGGTATTTGCTTTGCTATGGAATCTACTTGTCCATAGGGCATATTTATTGCCCTACCAACATCCCTAATCGCTCCACGAGCTGCCATAGTACCAAAAGTAGCTATTTGAGCTACCCTATCAGACCCGTATTTTTCCACTACATATTGAATGACTTCCTCTCGTCTCTCATAGCAAAAATCTATATCTATATCAGGCATGGATACTCTCTCAGGATTTAAAAATCTTTCAAATATTAATCCGTACTCTAAGGGGTCAATATCAATAATCCCTAGTGCATAGGACACTATGCTACCAGCAGCTGATCCCCTTCCTGGGCCTACCATTATCCCATTATCCTTAGCAAATTTTATAAAATCCCAAACTATTAGAAAGTAGTCCGTATACCCCATCTGTATAATAGTATTAAATTCATAATTAAATCTATCCTCAATTTCCTGGGTAATATCCTTATACCTGTTATTCAAACCTTCCAAAGTTAAGTGCTTTAAATATGCTTCATTGGTAAATCCCTCTGGAACATCAAAACCTGGTAAATGCAAGGTATTAAAATCCAACTCAACATTACACCTATCAGCTATCCATGCAGTATTTTCAAGAGCCTTTGTATTATCACTAAATATATTTTGCATTTCCTCTGGTGATTTTAGATAAAATTCATTTGTAGGAAATTTCATCCTATCGGTTTCATCCACTGTTTTGGCTGTTTGTATACACAAGAGAACATCATGAACTCTAGCATCTTCCTTTTTAAGATAATGGACATCATTTGTAGCTACTAAAGGAATACCCGTATCCTTAGATATCTTAATTAGTTCTCTATTTACCCTTCTTTGGTCTTCCATCCCATAATCCTGCAACTCAATAAAATAATTGTCTTTCCCAAATATATCCTCATATTCCAAGGCTATTTCCTTGGCCTTAACTACATTATTATTCAATATATGTTGAGCTATTTCCCCACCTAAGCAAGCGGATAATGCAATGATTCCTTTACTATATTTTCTAAGTATGTCATGATCAACCCTAGGCTTATAATAAAAACCATTTACATAGCCTTCAGAAACAATCTTCATCAGATTTTGGTATCCTTCATTGGTTTCCGCTAAGAGTACTAAATGGTATTGGTTTTTATCCTTAGGATCTCTATCTGTATATTTATCTATGGCAACATATACTTCAGAGCCCAGTATTGGCTTTACTCCGTGTTTTTTAGCCTCTTTATAAAATTGAACCACACCAAACATAGAACCATGATCCGTTATGGCAATTGAATCCATACCCAATTCCTTGGTCCTTTTCATTATGTTTTTTATTTTAATCGAGCCATCTAATAAGCTATATTCAGTATGCACATGTAGATGGACGAATTTATCCTTATAGTTCATAAAAATCCCTCTCTATTGTTTACAGCTATTACTATTTTACCATAAATTAAAAGATTTCCCTACACATAAGGAAATCTTTTTGTTTTTCAATTGTTAATTGTAAAATATTAATTGTTATCTATGTCCTAGTTTATCAATTACATTTTCTATTAATGATAAATCAATTACTCTAAAGTCATCTAAGACACTCTCTACCCAATCTGGAGTAGGTTTATTAGTTTGAAATTTCTTTGCTGTAGCTATACTTTCCTCAACTATTAAAATACCAGATTGGTCTAGTTCACCCTTTTCCTTGGAAATCATAATTGTCTTATAAGGTGTTTCATTTGGTTTTATACTTCCTGACAATGGATGAGTAAGTAATTGATGCCCTGCATGAATTTTATCTCTTAAAAACTCTAAGATTTCTAAATAATTTAATTCATCTTTGTACATTATTTCCATAGTATCCTTGTATTTTTCATTTACATAAGGATTATTTGTGATTATTATACTTGACATTCTTTCTATCTCCTCTCAGTTCATCTGCTAATTGTTCTATTTTTCTAAATCTATGGTTTATCCCTGATTTTCCTACAGGTGGACTTAGCATCATACCTAGCTCCTTTAGGCTGGCATCATCATATTCTAACCTAAGCTCAGCAATTTCTCTTAAATTGTTAGGCAACTTGTTTAATCCAATTCTTTGGTCAATATACTTTATATTTTCTACCTGCCTCATAGAAGCATCTATGGTCTTACCTAAATTTGCAGTCTCACAATTTACTATTCTATTAATGTTATTTCTTACATTTTTTAAAACTCTGATATCTTCAAGTTTTAATAAGGCTTGATGTGCACCAATAATATTTAACAAATCTACTATTTGCTCACCTTCTTTGATATAAACAACATAGTTTTCCTTTCTAATTACAATTTTAGAATTCAATCCAAAGGAATTGATTACATTAGATAAGTCTTTACTATGTTCTTCATTGCTTGTTACAAATTCTAAATGATATGTTTTCTCTGGATTGCTAATAGATCCTCCACCTAAAAATGCTCCTCTTATATAAGCCCTTTTACAGCATCTTTTTTCTATTATTCCTTCTGGTATAGTATAATTAGGATTAAAGACACTTGCTTCTCCACGAATAAATCCCACATCATCCAGTATTTTTTTTGATATATCCTTATTATTAATAATTACTAAATAATTATTATTTTTCTTTAATTGTTTGTTCCTTCTTACCATTACCTCTACTTCAGTATTATAGATAATTTTTAGTAATGAAAATATCCTTCTAGCAATAGCTGCATTCTCAGTGGTAAATTTTAGATTAATTCTTTTCATTCCAGATATTTGTATAGTACCATTCATTCTAACTAAAGCAGCTAGTTCTCCTATGGCGCAGCAATCATCATTTAATGGAATCCTAGATAGTTCATTTTTCGTTGTAGCTGAAAATGACATTAAATCACCTCATTTTCTATAATTTAATCATTTTTAATCCTTTAATAATCATATTTCTTTCATCTTCATACCTTACTAAGTCTGTAGCCTTATCTATATGAACAAATAATGCATCAATGAACCCTTCCTTTTTCTGTGGGGTACAATCCATGCTACTAGCTTTCATCAAATACCAATGAACAGTTTTGTGTACCATTTCATTTTCTTTTAAATTCTTGTATTTATAATTAGCCATTCCTATATATTTTATTATCTCAGCTTTTACGCCAGATTCCTCTAGTACTTCTCTTAAGGCGGCATCTTTTATAGTTTCATTTTTCTCTATTCTACCTTTAGGTAATACCCAGTCACCATTGAATTTTTTTAACAATAATATGGTATTCCCAAAAATTACAACACCTCCAGAGCTTATCTCTTCCATCATTGAAACCCACTCCCAATATTTTAGTTAAATTTACTCTTAAATATTCTTATTAAATTATATTATACTATATATTCATTAGATTTACTAAATGATTTTGACTTATAAATATAATAAAGATATAATATTC
>CAZIII010000085.1:0-8300 GCA_964539425.1 uncultured Tissierellaceae bacterium
GCGATATACGATTTTTCTGAAAAAATAACCAATAAAACATCTCTATTTATAAATAATTTTAATAGAAATAAGGAGGATTAATATGAGACCAAAAAGTAAGTTTATGACATTTTTATTATCATTTTTACCAGGATTATCACATTTGTATCTAGGATATATGGAAAGAGGGTTTATATATTTAATCTTATTTGGGGGATTATGTGTAGGTTCAGTGGGATTGACAATCTTAACAGGCCATAATGATCCATTAATTTTATTAGCAGGTATCCCTATTATATGGTTAGTAGCTTTAATAGATGCCTTTTCTACACTTAATACTATAAGATATGGAAATAAAGCTGAAATAGAAGAAAACTGGAATTCGGAAGAGACAAAGAAAACTAATAAGAAAATAATCACCTTAGCATTATCCATTATACCAGGGGCTGGACATATGTATCTAGGTTATCAAAAGAAAGGCATAGTATATATGGGAGGATTTTTCTTTGCAATATTTTTCATGGGTTGGCTAAATTTAAGCTTTTTACTGTTTTTATTGCCACTGATTTGGTTTTACTCCTTCTTTGATGCATTCCATACAGTTAATGGAAATAAGGTAGTGGATATGGATATAGATTTTTCAAAGATACTACCATCCATTAAACATGAGCATATAGGTATGGGACTTATAGTGATTGGTGTGTTTATAGTATTACAAAAGATACTATATCCAATTATATCATCAGTTCTATCAACATATTTTGATTATAATATAATATATCAAATAAAGAACTATATTCAGACGTCAATAGTATCCTTAATATTTATAATTGGTGGTATTAAGTTATTGAAAAACAAAAAAGAATTGGAAATTATCCATGAGGAAGTAGAGGGGGAAATAGAAGAAGATGAAGAATAGAAAAGTTGGAACCATATCAATGGCCATCGTTTTAATTGGATTTGGGATATTAATATTTATAGGTCAAATTAGTGAAAAATCTGCACTAGAACTTGCTATTAAGTTTTGGCCAAGTATATTAATATTATTAGGTGGAGAAGTATTGTGGTATAGTTATAAATCCAAGGATGAAGAGATAAAGATAAAATATGATATTTTCTCAATATTTGTTGTAACTACCATATTATTTGTTAATATTGGAATCTATGGATTAATAGAGACTGGTGTAATGACAGTCATAAAATCTAGAATATCATCACAGACATTTAGTTATGAATTACCCTTTGAAGAGTATGACATAGATAATGGCATAGATAAGATAGTAATAGATGGGGCAAAATATTCTGGACTAACAGTTAGGACCAGCAAAAATAATAAAATAAGCGCTTCAGGCTTTATAAATCTTACTGCCAATAGTAGTGAAGAAGCGGAAAAGCTTTTAAATGAGGATTATATAAGTGTAAATAAATCAGGAAACATCATGTATATTGCTTTTAAAGAGAAGATAGATTTTAATTATTATAATCTAAATGATTTAAGCATTACAATACCAGATAATATAGAGCTAGAGATAAATGGTGGTAATGATTTGGATTTAATAGTAGATAGTTTAGAGAATAATTTAATATTGGATAATATTCATAGATTAAAGATAAGAATAAATGAGGATTCAAATATTAAAGTAGAAACTATTACTGACCATGATGGAGTATTGCAAGGAAATGTAAAATGGAATACTACTGAAATAAGTAATGGGGATTCTACAAGATATAGTGGAGAATTAGTATATGGTGATGGAAATAATATAATAAATATACTTAACTGCTATGAAATACTAGTAGATGGAATATAAAAGAGCCGAAAGGTTCTTTTTTTGACTAAAGATTTTTTGTAAACAGAAGAGTGACAAGAAGATTTGTTATAATTATGATAAAGTATTTATAATATATTTAGATTAGATATCAAAGACTATGGATATATATATGATAATTGATTTTTAAATGATGAATGAGCTATATAATAGGAGGGAAAGAAGTGATAATAAAGATATTGGGAGCAGGCTGTGACAAATGTGAAAAATCTTATGAAAATGCAATTAAAGCCATAGGAGAACTTGGTCTTGATGCAAGCGTTGAAAAGGTAGAAGATCTTATAACAATGATGAAATATGGTGTAATGACTACTCCTGGTATAGTAGTTGATGAAAAAGTGGTCATGGTGGGGAAAATACCCCAGGTTGAAGATTTTAAGAAGATATTGCAAAAGTAAGAATTCATCTGTTGACTTAGCCCCTTTATAGGGGTTATAATTCTATTGAACACATAGATAGATTTAAATATATCAATATAACAGGAGTGATAACCATGGATAATAAAATTAATTTATATCTTTTGACAGGGTTTTTGGGCTCTGGGAAAACTACTTTATTAACAAATATTTTAGAGGATTTGTCTGGAGAAAAAGTTGGAATTATAATGAATGAATTCGGCCGTATTAGCATAGATGGAGAGATAATAAAAAAGGATGGAATGGAAATAGTAGAGATAAACCGAGGATCTATTTTCTGTTCATGTTTGAAACTTAATTTTGCTCAGGCTATGATTGAAATGGCTGATAGAGATTTAAAATATTTATTTGTAGAAAGTTCTGGACTTGCAGACCCTTCAAATATTGGAGAGATATTAGGTGGTATTAAAGCTACAAAAGGAGATTTATATGATTATAAGGGAGCAATATGTATAGTAGATGGTGAAAACTTCTTGGAGCAATTAGAGGATTTAGAAACTGTTGAAAGACAAATAAAGCATTGTCATTTGGCAGTAATTAGTAAGGTGGACTTAATAGACGATGAAACCCTTACAAAGGTAGTAGAAAAGATCAGGGAGATTAATTCTATAGTACCTATCGAAACAATGGAGTTTGGTAAACTTGATTATGAATATTTGAGCGAAGATTTGATGAAATATAGTTGGGCTGAAAACGAAGATTCTACAAATAGTCCAGAAACAAAGCCTAAGACCCTGATGCTTACCTATAATGGTGAAATAAAGAAAGATGATTTAGTCAAATTTATCGATGCTATAAAATCTGATGCATATAGATTGAAGGGATTTTTAAAACTAGAAGATGGTTGGAATCAAGTAGATGTAGTTAGTAAGAGAATTGATTTTAAGTTAGTAGATGAAGAATATGAAAATTCTCAACTAGTTATTATCTCTAAGATAGGGCCACAAATAATTCGACCTATAGCTAATAATTGGAAGGAAATATTCCAAATTGAAATGAAATTAAAATAGAATAGTAATATATGAAAAGATGCTAAATTTGAGCATCTTTTTTCTATGAATTTTTATATTACAAAAGGTAACAAAATATGACATAAAATGGTGAAAAGTGTTGGAAAATAGGGAAAAAAACTTATTTATATCATAAGTTATCTATGATAAAATAAGTCACAAATAAGAACAATACCTATTAAGTTAGGAGGGGAAAAATATGACAGAATATATATGTAAAGTTACCTTAAAAAAATTATGTGATAAAAACATCATAGAAAAGGAAGACATAGATGTATATCACTATGGATTAGAATTACTATTAGCTACAGTATTTAAGGTCGTGGGGATAATGACTATTGCATATTTTACTGGCTTAGTAATGGAAGTTATTATATTTATCTTGTTTTTTAGCTCCCTAAGAGTACAAGCAGGAGGGTATCACGCAAAAACTATTATTGGATGCTTTGTATGTATGGTAATTTTCACTTTTACATCTATTGTTTTGGTAAGGACCATACCACTAGGAAATCTACAACAGTTTATGTTATTATCCCTAATTTGTGTAAATGTCCTTG
Source organism: uncultured Tissierellaceae bacterium (assembly GCA_964539425.1). Lineage (GTDB taxonomy): Bacteria > Bacillota > Clostridia > Tissierellales > Tissierellaceae > JAVKTS01. Next base: position 3,792 of record CAZIII010000085.1, read on the forward strand.
TATTTAAATATTCCCCAATGGAAAGTAAAAATAAACCATTGACAGATGAAGAAGAAATTATATATAGGAGAAGGAGTCTAGGCACTGTTCTTGTTGGGAGTATCGTTATACTTATGTTAGTTTATCTAGGTAATAATCATAGTTATATTGGATCTTTGGCTGCAACTGGTTTTCTCATAGAGTCCTTAACTTTGGTTCATTTTGATAAAAAATAGGACTAAAGTATGATTGAAAAATATATTTTTATTAATTTTTATTGCATTTTATTGCATCCCTTAATTAATAATATGATATATTATTAATTAAGGGATGCAATAAAGGGGGGCAAGTGGAGTATGAGTTTTATATTGATGGGGCTAGTTGCAAACGCGTTAGACACAATGTTAGTTTTCTACTTTTTAGTTAAAATATTTAAGAAGGAGAAAATAATTCAAAAAAAAGATTTTATATATTTTCTTGGATTAATAATACTAAATACTTTGATTAATATGGTTTTTGATAATATTAGTATTTTGGCATTTTTAGCAGTATTTGCTATATCAAATACTGTGTATTCATTTTTTTTAGAGGAAAAACTTTATAGGACTTTTGTTTTTAGCATTTTAGCTACAGGGATAATGTTTCTCATAGAAATAATTGTGGTGAGTGCATTTCTGTTAACTTTCAAGATTACCCCAGCAATGCTTCTTGAACTAAATATTTATAGGATAATAGGAGTTACTGCTTCTAAAGGGTCATTCTATTTGTTTATTAAGTATTTTGTAGGAAAGTTTAAATTACCTATATATATGAAATCTGATAAAACTATATATATTGCATTTATTGGATTGTTCAATATTTTGATTATGTTTATTGCTTTCAAATTATATGAGTATATAGAAGTTGAATCAACTTTAGGATATTTATATTTACTATGTATAGGATTAGGAACTATTATATTTAGTATTGTTATGTATTTAACAAGCAAAAGAATGTTATACCAAAATCAACAGGAAATGATTTGGAAGGTTAAAGAGGAAGAATTTCACAAAAAGGATTTTTACATAAATAACATGAATGATATTCTACAAACCATAAGATCTCAAAGACATGATTTAAATAACTACTTAGGGACTCTTTATGGATTAATGGCATTAGATGATTTTGAGGATGCCAAAAGATATATAGGTAAGATTAATGAGAGAGTAAGTAAGATGAACACCATAATTGAGACAAGCCATCCAGTGATTACAGCTTTACTCAGTATTAAGAAAAACAGGGCTTTTGATGATGGAATAGATATGCAATTTGATCTAGGATTACCTAATGAGTTGCCATATGATTATGTTGATCTATCTATTATTATAGGGAATTTATTAGATAACGCAATTGAAGCTTGCCAACTAATTGGGAAAGAAGATGAGAAAATAATAGATGTCTTTATGGGAATTGAGGATGATTACTTTAATATAAGAATATGCAATTCAAAGAATGATTCAATAAATCTTGAGAAAGAAAAGCTATTGGGAAGATTCACTACGAAAAAAGATTCCCAAAATCATGGCTTAGGTTTAGGCAATGTGGAATTTATAGTAAACCAATATAAGGGAAGTTTGGATATAAATGATCTAGATGATGAATTTGTAGTTGAAATATCTTTACCATTAGATATGCAAAATCATGGAGTAAATAGTACTACTATGGCTATGGAATACTAACAGATAGATGTATTTTTGTATAGAAAAGGAAGGTTCCATTTTATATTTAATCTAGAAGAAAGTTATCCGCATGAAAAAGAGGCTTTTGAAAATTAAAGAGATTTTTAGAAGCTTTTTTATACAAGAGAAAGGGGTATATATATGAAGAAGAGAAAATACCTACTAAACTCAGTTGCGGCAATATCACTAGTAGTGGCTAATCTTGGAGCAGGAGTTAATTGTTGGGGATTCTTCCATCAGCCTAAGATGCCAAAACAATTGAGGAAATAACCAGGGGGGTAAAAGAGGAAAATCTTAAAGTATTTTATACTTTGAGATTTTTCTTTTTTAAATTGGCTTGTTTTTTTTTTCGTTATAATTTACAATATACTATTAAGATAGATAAAGCATTATTATTTAATATATTGTTATACTAATAAAAATAAGAGGAGGAGTTATAATTGGAATTTGTAGGTGAAGGTTTAACTTTTGACGATGTTCTGCTACTTCCTGGTAAATCAGAAGTATTACCAAGGGATACAAATATTAATACTTATTTAACAAAAAATATAAGACTAAATGTACCTTTGATGAGTGCCGGAATGGATACAGTAACTGAATCTAAAATGGCAATAGCTATGGCTAGAGAAGGTGGAATCGGAATAATACACAAGAATATGTCTATAGAAAAGCAAGCATTAGAGGTAGATAAGGTAAAAAGATCGGAACATGGAGTAATTACTGATCCCTTTTTTCTATCGAGACATCATGTTGTTTCAGATGCTTTGGAACTAATGGAGAGATACCATATATCAGGAGTACCAGTAACAGATGAAACTGGGAAATTAGTGGGCATAATAACCAACAGAGATATTAGATTTGAAAGAGAGACTTCAAAAAAGATTGATGATGTAATGACTAAGGAAAACTTAATTACTGCAAAGATAGATATAACTATGGATGAAGCCTTAGAAATAATGAAGCAATATAAAATTGAAAAACTTCCATTAGTAGATGATAACTCTATGCTATCAGGATTGATAACTATAAAAGATATTGAAAAATCTATTCAATATCCAAATTCAGCAAAGGATAGTACAGGAAGATTATTAGCTGGAGCTGCAGTTGGAGTTACAGGAGATATGATGGATAGAGTAGCAGCTTTAGTCAAATCAAAAGTAGATGTTATCGTACTAGATACTGCCCATGGACATTCTAAGGGAGTATTAGAAGCTGTTACTAAAATAAAAAGAGAATATCCTAAATTACAAGTAATAGCAGGAAATGTGGCTACAGCAGAAGGAACAGTAGCTTTAATAAAAGCAGGTGCAGATGCTGTAAAAGTTGGTATAGGACCTGGATCCATTTGTACCACTAGAGTTGTAACTGGAATTGGAGTACCACAAATTACAGCTATAATAAACTGTGCTAAGGCAGCTTTGGAATATGGTGTTCCAGTTATTGGTGATGGTGGTATCAAATATTCAGGAGATATTACTAAGGCAATTGCAGCAGGTGCAAATGTAATAATGGCTGGTTCTCTATTTGCGGGCACTGAAGAAAGCCCTGGAGAAGAAGTTCTATACGAGGGAAGAAGATATAAGGAATATCGTGGTATGGGATCTATGGGAGCTATGGATTCTGGTAGTAAGGATAGATATTTCCAGGAAGATACTAAAAAATATGTTCCAGAGGGAGTAGAAGGTAGAATTCACTATAGAGGTCCGCTGGGAGAGGTTGTATACCAACTAGTTGGCGGGTTAAAATCAGGAATGGGATATGTTGGAGCTAAAGATATTAATGAGTTACAAGATAAAGCAAGATTTATTAAAATAACATCTGCATCATTGATAGAAAACCACCCACATGACATTCATATTACAAAGGAATCACCAAACTATAGCAAGAGATAGGAGGGATATAGTGCAGGATTTTATAAATGAACAAATAGAAGAAATTAAAAATAAGATCGGAAATAAAAAAGCTCTATGTGCCTTATCTGGCGGGGTAGATTCTTCCGTAGCAGCAGTCTTAGTTCACAAGGCAATAGGGGACAATCTTACATGTGTATTTGTTGACCATGGACTACTTAGGAAAAATGAAAGAGAAGATGTAGAGAGGGTATTTAGAGATGAATTTCATATAAATTTAATAGTAGTAGATGCTGAGGATAGATTCCTAGGGAAGTTAAAAGGAGTTACTGACCCAGAGCAAAAACGAAAAGTAATTGGTGAAGAATTCATTAGAGTATTTGAAGAAGAGCAATCTAAACTTGAAGGAATAGAGTTTTTAGTTCAAGGTACAATTTATCCAGATATAATTGAATCAGTAAATAAGGATGGAAAATTAGCAGTAAAGAGCCATCATAATGTTGGGGGACTGCCAGAAGATGTAAACTTTGAGCTTATAGAGCCCTTGAAAACCCTTTATAAAGACGGAGTAAGGGAAGTAGGTAGAGCACTTGGAATCTCAGAGGAACTAGTAAGCAGGCAACCTTTCCCTGGACCAGGTCTAGGAGTGAGATGTTTAGGAGAGTTAACTAAGGAAAAACTAGATATCCTTAGAGAAGCAGACTATATCTACAGAGATGAAATTAAAAAAGCAGGATTAGACAAAGAAATCTGGCAATATTTCGCAGTATTACCAAATATCCAATCAGTAGGTATGACAGATGGACAAAGAACCTATAAACATCTAATAGGCCTTAGAGCAATAACTACTAAGGATGCCATGGAAGCAAAATGGTATCCGATACCATTAGATTTATTAGAAAAAATATCCACAAGAATCACAGATGAAGTGGAGGAAGTAAATAGAGTAGTATATGATATAA
>CAZIII010000086.1:0-8203 GCA_964539425.1 uncultured Tissierellaceae bacterium
GGGCTCCATTTACACCTTCTTCTGCAAACATAACTGCAATTTCAGGACCTGCTACACCTGATACATATGAATGATAATTAATTGGTCTACCTACTTCATCTTCTATAAGATCTAGAGCTTTTCTTTGAGCCCTAACTTGTTTTCTAGTAATTGGAATTCCACCCACTCCTTGTGGAGTTCCTTCTATAAGGCTTTCAAAGTGAGATTGGCCTGCAGTTCTAATAACCATTATATGGTCAGCACCATGCCATGCAGCCATTCTCATACGTCTTATATCATCTTCAAACCTACCTGAAGCAATTTCAGTAGTTATAACTGGTTGTGGTTGTGGATCTATACTATCAAAATATTTAGCAGCTGGTAGTGGTTGACTATTCTCAAGTGGTGTAGACATATCATAATACTCGAATTTACCTATTTGTCTATTTTCTCCAACGCCCTCTCTCCAGTGCCATCCTCTTCTTCTTGGTCTGTATTTATCTATATCTTTTAATATAGATTTAATATCTAATTTTTCATTTGGTTTTAATTCCATTAGTTGGCACCTCCTTTGAATAACGCTACTACATCATCCCACATTTGTCCTTCAACTAATTTAAGTCCCGCTTCTCTAATATCTAAGTTTTTTTCTTTTCCAAGTCTGTAAACTATATGTCCTGCACCCTTGCCTATAATTCCTCTATTGATTGCTCCATCTACTATGGCTTTAGCTTCTACACTTGAGAAACCCATTCTTAATAATACCGATCTTTCTATAGATGGTGATGTATTTTTTGTAGCCAACTCAACTATTGGATTAACTAATTCTTCAGCTAATTCCCAAAACTTCTTTTCCAGTTCTTCTTCGGTTAGGTTAGCTAAATGTTTTCTTCTATCTTGAAAATCATCTGGTCTACTCATTATTTAACCTCCTATTAATAACTAACACCTAATTCAGTTAATGTTTCTTTTACAAATTCCATATTTGATTTTGTTTCTTCAACTAAAAACTCTAAATCTTCTTTGGTTGCTTTAGTCGCCTTTACATGATTAACAGCATTTCTAATTAAAGATTTTCTGTTTTTATTCATATCTAATTCAACTATGCTAATGAAAGATGGATCCTTTGGAAGTATAATGTTTTGTCCTGGTACTTCTTCTGATGGATCTCCTATTAATATTTTTATCCCGTTTTCTCTTGCAAAAGTAAGTTGAGGATTAATATGTTTACCTGCTCCAGTATATTCAGTTTCTTGTACCACAATTATTTGATCCTCATCCATTTCTTGAGCTAATTTAAATGCTGCTGTTAAAGCTGTATTTCCTGCTGGTCCTCTTTCAAGTCCTTCTATTTGTGCTAATAACTCTGTCATATAAAATACTGAACCTTGATTCATAGTTACATATCTGTCGATATATCTAATTGGTCTAGCAGCTGATCTAGGCACATCAGATCTATCTGGCCAAGTAGCATATGGTATTCCAAAACCAGTATGGCCTGTTGTAAATGACTTCTTATTAAATTGACTATCGCTAGCCATATGCAAACCTTGTAGATTAACACTAGCAGCTATTATTTGTGTGTTTTCTGCTCCTGCCTTAATTAATCCCCTAGCTGTACCTGTCAAATTTCCTCCACCTGCATTTGTTACAACAACTACATCTGGATCTCTACCTTCTCTTTCTCTAAACTCCATTGAAAGTTCATATCCCAAAGTTTCAACTCCTGCTATTGCAAAGGGTGAATAAAGTGAAGCATTAAAATAACCTGTCTCCTCTAATAGAACAAGGAAAGTATAGAATAACTCAGGTCCTACTGATAATTGAACTACTTCTGCACCGTATGCTTCACAAGCTCTAGCTTTTTCAATTATTTCTGGTTGACCAACACCTCTTGAATCATAGCATTCTTGCACTACAATACATTTTAATCCTTGCATTGCTGCTTGGGAAGCTACTGCAGCACCATAGTTACCTGATGTAGCTGCTATAACACCTTTATAGCCTAATTTTTTTGCATGGTGACAAGCAATAGCTGCTCTTCTAGCCTTAAAACTACCAGAAACATTACCAGCTTCATCCTTTACAAATATTCTTGCACCTTTTCCTTTAGGAGCAAATTTTCTTGCGAGCTTTGTTAAATTTTTCAATTCGAATAATGGAGTTTTTCCAACTCCTGTTTGCGATTGGATTTTTTCTATCTCTTGCAGATTATATCCAGTTTCTCTCATCATCTTTTCATAATCAAAAGCTAGACTTCCAGATTCAAATACTTCATAATCCAAGCCTACTGCTTTTTTCATTATTTCTCCGTTTCTTGCCATTACTGCTTCATAACTCATATCTCTAGTCATTTATTATTCACCATCCTTTGCTAATAATTCTCTTGCTTGACGTCCAATATATAATAATTCAGGAACAGCTTTTCCAAAATCATGTTTATAAAATGGGTTAACTTCTAATAAATTTCCTTCAACAGTTCTTCCTATATATGTTTCAACCTTTACATTATCACCGATGTTAGCACTATCATTTAATAAAAATCCCTTTACCCATAACTCTAATGGTACATTTTGAGTCTCTTCTGGAATATTTGTTGATCTTTGCCCTACTTCCATTACTATATTATGAATTCTTACCCAATCACCGCGTTTTGCATCCATTTATATCCCTCCATTTAATCAATTCACAATTAACAACTAACGATTAACAATTGAAATACTCTAAAACAATATTACTAATATTATTCTTTTAATTGTTATTTAATATTTGCTAATCGTTATCTGCTAATTGCTCTTTGTTAATTACTCATTATCAATTGAATTAATTAATCTTCTATTAAATCTCTCATGTCTCCCATAATAGCTCTTGGAACTGGTAGATCTATCATAGTTTTTAAACCTGGTCTTGCGTTTATTACATTCGGAATCATATTAACTGTCATTGCTATAGTTCCAATACCACCAGGTACTTCTGGAGTAATTTGCATATTAACATTTGGTGTACCTTTTATTGTTATATAATCTCCTGTTTTTCCACCCTCTAATTGTGGTTCTACTTGTTGTGGATGAAGCATTTCAATCTTTAATTCACCATCAACATATCCAAATCCCTTCATATTACATCCTGCTACATCACCAGGTTGTACTTCAGCATAAGGAGCTTTTCTATATACAGATGAAATAATAGGTGCTCTATCTAATTTAATTTCATCACTTAATTTCCATCCTAATGCGTCAGATATCATTGTAATAGATTCTGGGAATCCTATATGACCATCTAAATCATCTTCAGCAACTCTTTTATTAAATGTATCTACTGTTATTCCAACACCTTGACCATGCATTACTGAAGGTCCAAAAGGTGATAAGTTGTTAACTCTTTCTGCTTTAATGTTCTCAACATCAATACATGCTCCAGTTAATGTAATTACTAGTAAATCCATAATAAGTCCTGGATTAATACCTGTGCCCAATACTGTAACCCCATTTTCCTTTGCTATTTTATCTAATTCTTTAGCTAATTCTGGCTGTTGAGCTTTTGGATATGCCATTTCTTCTGCTGTTGATACAACATTAATTTTTCTTTCAAGACAGTATTTAATCTTGTCAAATGATGTTTTAGTGAATGAATCAGTACCTAGTACAACTATATCAGCTGCACCTTCTTTTATTACATCTTCAAAGGATCCTGTAAGCAAGTCTTCTCTGTCTCCTCTTTCCATATCTAAGAAATCATACATTGACTTTCCTACTTTATCTCCTCTTACAACTGCTCCTACAATTTCTACACCTTTCTTATTTAAAAGCATTTCCGCGATACCCTTACCCATTGCTCCTAATCCCCATACTATTACTCTTACATTATCTTTTTTCATTTGAACTCCTCCTTAAATTAATCTCAATTATTATATATGCAATATCTTTGCCAATTTAATAAGATTTTATTTATAAATTCACAAATCAAGTGTTTATAAGGTTTTCTGTTTTATATTTACTATAATCATTATATTTAAAATTATCTGTATTTATAAGAAAACGCAATATTATTTGCATTGTAGTGCAAATAATATTGCGTTAAATCTTAAACTTCTTTAGTTTGTGTTGTAATGTCTGCCTCTTTATTCCCAATTCCTCAGCAGCTTTAGATATATTATTCTGATTTTTTTTCAAGGCATTAAGTACTATATCCTTCTCCATAGACTCCAAAATCATAGGTAGAGTTTCTTTCTCTTCCTTAAATATTCCTGCATTTCTAAGGGGCTTGTCCTGGAGAATATGTATTGAAGAAAGAAAATCCTCATTATTTAGGACATCATTTTCCAATTCTACTATATTCATAGCACCCTCTATTACATTTTCTAATTCTCTTACATTTCCGGGCCAAGGATACTCCATAAATGAATTAAGTACACTGTCAGATATTCCAACTGCTTTCTTCCCAAGTATTCGATTATATTTATTAATAAAATATTTTGTTAATATTGGAATATCATTTTTCCTTTCTTTTAAAGATGGGATAGGAATAAAAATTACATTTAATCTATAGTACAAATCTTTTCTAATTGTTCCTCTTTTTATGCTTTCCAATGGTTCTTCATTGGTTGTAGCAATTATCCTAACATCAACTGGTATATCTTTTATACCTCCAACACGCCTTATATACCCCTCTTGCAATACCCTAAGTAGTTTGGCCTGTAGAGGCAAAGACATTGAATTAATTTCATCTAACATTAATGTTCCACCATTTGCTTGTTCAAATATTCCTTCCCTTTCAATGGCTCCAGTAAAACCACCTTTATCTGTACCAAATAATATTCCCTCAAGTAAAGCCTCTGGAATTGCAGCACAATTTTGTGCAATAAATGGTTTATTGGCCCTTATTCCCCCATAATGAATACTTTGAGCAAATAATTCTTTTCCTGTACCTGTATCTCCATAGATAAGAACAGAAGATGCTGATTTACTAGCTTTCTCTGCAATTTTTTTTGCAAGTATCAAGCCTTGGCTCTCGCCTATAATATCTTCAAATTTATATCTTCTTAGCTTGTTTTTAATGCTGTTCTTATCTGATTTAGTTGATTTTAACTCATTTTGTAATTCTATTAGCTGATCTGACAAATTCTTAATATGGGTAATATTATTTGCAATTTCTAGAGCTCCTACGATTCTTTCGTTGGAATAAAGTGGTATAGTGGAATTTATAGTAGTTATCTTTTGCCCTTTAAAATTAAGATATGATTGAGTACTGTTTAATATAGACTCTCCTGTGTGAAGTACTTTAATCAAAGTTGATGTGTCTTCATTTAATGTAGGAAAATTATCTAAGATATCCTTATACAATACCTGATTAACTTCCAATCCTTCTAATCCAGCCATTACATCATTATAGAATATAGTCTTTCTATTATCATCAATGACATGTATACCTATATCAGCGTGGCGCAAAATATTTTGCACCAATATTTTGTTTATATCTACTTTACTCATTTTATCATCCCTATTTTATTCATTTAACATTATAGCAGCTATCATCCTACTTTTAATACCTTTTTCCTTCCTATAGGAGTATAAAGTATTTGCATTACAAGATGTACAATAATCACTGCATATAATATTGTTTTCTCTAATACCCAAATTTAATAGATTTATCAGATTCATCTTCCAAAGATCCAAATAAATCTTATTATCTCTCTTTGATATTATATTTAATTCCTTGGGGTACTTGTCTCTAAAAAGCAATTCTACATCATGTCCAATTTCATAGCAACAAGCTCCTATAGATGGGCCTATAGCAACCATTATGTTTTCTGGGCTAGAATTAAAATGTTTAATCATATTTTTAATAATAACTTCATTTATGTTATTTAGGGTACCTTTCCATCCAGCGTGAGCTAGTCCTATTACTTCATTTACTTTATCATAATAATAAATAGGCACACAATCTGCGTGGTAAGTACAAAGAGCGATTCCTTTTTTGCTTGTTATGAGTCCATCCCTCTCCTCCATAGATGCAGATATATTATTTTTATCCTTTATAATTAATACTTCTGTTCCGTGAACTTGCTTTATTCGATAAACATTATCTTCAGTAATATTAAATATTGTAGTTAAATTATTAAATAACTTATTCTGTTCCCATCCTATTCTTGTTGAAAAAAGATGACTCACATTATTGTCTAAGCTAAATCCTTCTATTTCATAGTATAAAATATCATCTTTATATTTTTTAATAACAGTCATATTATCTCCTATCTATGTTTTATTCACCTAATATCTTTTTAAGTTCTTCCATAAATGAATTTAAATCCTTAAACTGTCTATAGACTGAGGCAAATCTCACATATGCTACTTCATCAATTTCTTTTAATTTATCCATTATCATTTCTCCTATCTCTTCAGATGTTACTTCTTTTTCTAAGGAATTTGACAGGTTTTTTTCAATTTCATCTACTGATTTTTCAATAGTACTAATCGACACTGGCCTTTTCTCACAAGCCTTTATTATTCCGTTTAATAACTTATTTCTATCGTAAGCTTGTCTATTGCCATCTTTTTTGACTACAATTAAGGGGATTTCTTCTATCTTCTCATATGTGGTAAATCTCTTACTACACTTTATGCATTCTCTTCTCCGTCTAATTGCTTGTCCCTCATCAGTAGGTCTAGAATCCACTACTTTTGATTCGAAATATGAACAAAATGGACATTTCATTTTTCTCACCTCACCATATAATTCTACATATTCATTATATTATAACAGATTTAAAATGTCTAACTAGATATTTTCAGTCCTGTAGTCAATTAATATAGTATCTGTACCTATTTTCACTATATTATTCCAAGGAATAATAGTATCTAAAGATTTCCCGAATATACCTAGAACTTTACCAGAGCCTGAAAGCACTATTGCTTCAATTTGCCCCTTTTCAATATTTAGTTCAAAATCATAAACATATCCCATTCTTTCTCCATTATTTATGTTAATTAATTCTTTCTCTCTTATATCTGATACCTTTAGCATAACCACACCTCCAAATATATAATTCATTTATACTATGTATATAGTATAGTAAGGTGAAATTATTACTAGAATTTGAAAGAAGTTAGCAATTTTAATAAAAACTATATCGATTTAAGCTTTAGGAAGTAATATTACACAAAAATAGATTTGCTAGCTCAGTATAACTAAGCTATACAAATCTATAACTTTCTTGATAATTAAGTGCTTTTATTAAACATATTTTCTCATTTGTCTTAGGGCATTTTTTTCCAGTCTAGATACTTGTGCTTGAGAGATACCTATTTCACTAGCCACTTCCATTTGCGTCTTGCCTTCATAGAATCGCAAACTGAGTATTTGCTTTTCCCTAGCGTTTAATTTTCCCATTGCCTCTCGAAGGGCAATTTCTCTTAGCCATATTTCATCTTCTGCTTTTTCATCTTTCACTTGATCAACTACAAATATTGCATCCCCGCTATCATGAAATATTGGTTCAAATAGAGAAATTGGCTCTTGAATTGCTTCAAGTGCAAATACTACATCTTCTTTTGGCAGGTTTAACTCCTCAGCTATTTCATATATAGTTGGCTCCTTAGAATTTCTATAGATTAACTGCTCCCTAGCATGCAAAGCCTTATAAGCAATATCTCGAAGAGATCTTGAAACTCTAATGGAATTATTATCCCTCAAATATCTCCTTATTTCACCTATTATCATTGGCACAGCATATGTGGAGAAACGAACATTTTGGCTCAAATCAAAATTATCTATGGCTTTGATTAATCCAATACAACCCACCTGAAATAAATCATCAACATGTTCTCCTCTCCTATTAAACCTTTGTATAATACTAAGTACTAGTCTTAAATTTCCTTGAATAAATTCCTCTCTAGCCTTCAAATCTCCTGCTTTTATTTTAATAAATAATTTTTGCATATGTTCGTTGGTTAGTACTGGAAGTTTTGAAGTATTAACTCCGCATATCTCTACTTTGGATACATGCATCTATTTCATCCTTTCATGCTGTATTGCCCCTTTCGTATAAAATTATTGCCTTTATTAATACTTTTATTCAGAAAATATAAAATCTAAATTTCCAAATTACATCAATTTTACCATTTCCTTCTTTAACCTTCTAATTATGCGTTTTTCCAATCTTGATATATAAGACTGAGAGATGCCGAGCAAGTCTGCTACTTCTTTTTGAGTTTTTTCTTTACCA
>CAZIII010000087.1:0-8200 GCA_964539425.1 uncultured Tissierellaceae bacterium
TTATCCATTGTATCTTCTGCTTTTTTAATAAAAAATTTATCACCCTTATATATCCTTAAATCCTTTGCAAATCGAAAATCAGTTGCCACTGAACAAAGATATCGGAAGGCTCTGTTCTCAGGAATCCCTCTCTTTGCATTATCTATATCTAGTTCTTTAATCTTACTAAAACAAGGAATTGTAATTATATTGCATAATAAAATAAGTAGTATTAGTCTCCAATCGCTTTTTATCAATATACCTACTACAGTTAAGATGGTAATCAATGATGCACCTATATTAGAAATATTCTCTGTAAAAGCAAATATATTATAGGTTCCTTGCTTACCCCTTTCTAATAAATCTAAGTTGAATTTTTTCTCGCTATCCTGCAAGTTTATATTTGTTGCTTTTATCCCTAACTTCTTAACCGAATCTAATGCTAAAATATTATTATGAATATTTAAATGGTTTTTGCAAATAGAAATAACCAATTGAAACAGGAAGTTCCCTATAGCTAATCCTCCTATATATAACAAGAGGATATTAATTCTTTTTGCCTCCAATAGTTCATCTAAAATATATTTAGGCAATACAATGTTAATTAAAGGAGATAATCCCTGGAAAATTGCAAGTATAAATATCAGTGGTAACATATATTTATAGTCTCTAGACATTTCCTTGAGAAACTGTGGTAAAGATTTCAATTTAGTTTTCATGTAGAACCTCCTTACCTTGTTTAGATTCTTTATAGTATTTTGCTTGAATATCAAATAAAGCCTTATACTCTCCTTCTAATTCCAGTAATTCATCATGAGTCCCTAATTCTATGATTTTACCATCCTTTAAGTAAGCTACCCTATCACAGAATTTTGTACTGGCTAATCTATGGGAGATATACAGACTAGTTTTTCCTTTGCTAAGTGAATCATATTGTTGATACAGTGCTGCTTCTGCCAAGGGATCCAAAGCTGCTGTAGGCTCATCTAGCATTAAAAATTTGCTGTTCTTATAAAGTGCTCTAGCCAGATATAATTTTTGCCGTTGACCTCCTGATATATCTAACCCCTCATCATCCAGGATCCTTAATAGAACTGTATCTACTCCTCTAGATAATTTATCCATTATTTCTTCAATTTCAGAATCATCGATTGCCTTATTAAGCCTGTCTTCATCAACTATTTCTTCCAAAGCAATATTGTCCTTAATAGAAAATGGAAACACCATAGCATCTTGGAATACTACTCCAAGTATCTCCCGGTAAATATCTTCTGGTATTTGGTCTATATCTATACCATTTAGATAAATAGTTCCTGAAGTTGGTCTATAGAATTTACATAGTAGCTTGATTAATGTGCTCTTACCTGATCCATTTTCTCCAACAAGAGCCATCTTTTCCCCAGATTTTATTCTTAAACTTAAATTATCCAATACATCTTTCTCTGCCTTTGGATATCTAAAACTAACATTGACAATATCTATTGTAACTAAATCACTATTCATTGCATTATCTATGTAGTTTATATCTACACTATCTTTTAAAACTAGTTTTTCTTCTTCCATTAGATTGATAAAATGAGAAAACCTATTGCTCTCTTTACGAATATCTGATATTTGCTTCATGGACTCTTGCAATATTACCACCAAAGATATGGTTCCTGTGGTATAGAGAAAAAACTGGGAAGTATCAATTTGATTATTTAATAATAATCTAGAAATATAACTAAATAACACTACATCTCTTAAGATATTTAAAATTGCAACCGCTGTATCCATTTGAATGTTTTTCTTGCTTACAGATCGTGAAATAGTCCTGAATTGGTTTATAAGTCTATTGCAATAACTCTCAAGCACATCTATTAAGGAATAAATCCTAATATCCTTTCCATAGCTTGGATCAGTCATGATATTTGTAGTCTGATAGTATTGTCTTTCATAATCTCCCATTTGATCCCAAGTTGATTCCTCAAATAGAGCAGATTTTGAATTGAAATAAAAGGAAGCTAATACTAGTAAAAATAGTAATATCATAATCCCTAGGGACAATGTGGACATTAAACCTAAAAAGCCAATAGATGCAAAAATATTTCCAAATAGACTGAGCATAATGAGGATTATTCCACCAGCCCCTTGCATAGGGCTCCTTACTGATATATCTCCTAGTTCTATCTTTGTCAATTGTTCAGGATTAAGAGTGTTTTCATAGGGCATAGTCAAAGAATACTTCATCAAATCACGAATCAAATTGTAGCGTACATTGTTCATCCTCATTCTATAATTACCCTTTAAAAATGATGTTCCCATAGCACATATAACCGCTAGTATCCCACCTACTATAATCCACCCTATCATATTCGATGAATCTCCTATAGATATTAAAGATATGACCTTTGCTGGTACTACAACCCATATAAATGGATAGATCGAAGAAAGAAAAGTATAAATAATCATTATGGGTATCATAGAAAAATCATATTCCCTAATCCTTTTAAATAAAAATCTAATAGTTTTGAACATAAATAATCCCCCTTTCACCATTAGTATAACATAGTGGTAAGGGGGATTATATTCCTATTTTTAGCGAAATTGAACTATTGAATTTATATGTTAATCATATGTTTTGTCTTTATTTTGGAAAATAGCTTTTCTAACTCCAATGCATCTTTGTACCGTCTATTCTTAATATATGCTTCTCTTAAAGAATCTTTATGAAAAATCATAAATCCGTATCTACCTTCTTTTAAAAATTTATCCATTAAGGACTCTAATAATGGAATATAATCTTTTGACTCTTGAGGATTACCAGTTAACTGTAGTTTAGTTACTTCTAATATTTCAATCATTTCATCATAATAAAATTTATTGAATTTATCCCAAGTCTCAGATGAATTGTTTTTTTCTCTATAATCTATAGTATATCTTTTCATTTTATTTATCCACTGATTTGCTTCTTCTATATTACCGACTTTAATCTCTAATACAGCCCATTTATGATATGAACTAAAACTATCATTATGGGACTTCACTAAGTATTCCCTGGCCTTTTTATAATCTCCTAAGGATATATAAGTGGCTCCCATATTATAATACATGGATTCCAATTCCTTGGTCCAATTAGTATTTTTAAGAAGGTTCATAGACTTTTGATATTCTCCAATCATAGCCTCTTCCATATTATAGCAAGAGTAAATTCCCCCTAGCAGTAAATATACTTGGGACAATGCCCATGTATTTCCTTCATCTAAGGCAAAATTAATAGCCATCTTTGATAGATTATTGACATCACCATATTCTCCATTCCTCCAGTATATCCCCATTAAGCCTAAAGTTGAAAAACTGTTCTGCAATATCCTTTGTGCCTTTGTTCTCTTTTCCAATTCTATATCTCTATCTTCGTATCTAGGTATTAGATAATACCAACCTAATTGTTCTTGTGTCATAAAATCTACACATTGATCAAGGATACTTAAAACAGTCTTGTCTTTATATTCATTGGCTTTAATTATCATCCAATCTAAAGCTAGAGGACTATAATTTAGCCTGTCATTTTCTTTCTCCAAAACCTTGAGAGATTCATGTTCAAACTGATAAATTGTTTCATAGAAAAATTGCTTTATATAATAGCTCATATTGTCTATAAATTCTTCATTATTTTCATAACTAATACCTAATTCATTATATAAATCTACAAGCATATCTGGATCTACTTTCTGCTTGCCTCTTTCTATCTTGGAAAGTGTACTTATACTGCATATACTACCTGCCACTTCCTTAAGCTCCTTACCTTGACGCAGTCTTTCAATCCTAAGCATTTGCCCATGGGACTTGATAGTATTATTAAACAAAGTCATCACTCCTACTTATATTCATCTTCATACTCTAGTTATCTACAGTAATTATCTCTTTCCTTTATCATAAATCTCTCCTAGGGCTCTTGGAGCACGGTTGGATTTTGAGAAGAATATAAGCAATAGTAATGTAAGTACATAGGGTAGAGTCATAATTAAATCTGAAAATGTGCTTGGCATTTTAAGAAGCTGTCCTAGAAAGTACCCCCCTGCCCTAGCAAATCCAAATAGTAGACAAGCTCCAAAGGTAGGAAGTATCTTCCAGTTTCCAAAGATTAGGGCTGCAATTGCTAGATATCCATATCCCATATAAATTGCTGGAGAAAAATTGGTAGATATGGAATAAGCAAAGCAAATTCCCCCAAGTCCAGATAATGCACCAGATACCAATACTGCCTTGAATTGAATTTTAGATACTTCAGCACCAGCTGCATCTACTGAATGGGGATTATCTCCACAAGCCCTAAGCCTCAGACCAAATCTTGTTTTATTTAAAACATAAGCTGCAAATATGGCAATAATTAGTATGACTATTTCAAAGGCATAAATATTTGTGAATACTGCTCCTAAAAATGGAATTTCAGATAATCCTGGAATGGTAAAACGAATTGATGTACCAATCTGAAATTTGTCAGACATAGCTCCAAAAACTATACTATTTATCTGAGTTGTTAGAAATACTGTTAAGGCCATGGCAAGAATGTTAATAACCACACCGCTAATTACCTGATTGGCCTTATAGTGAATACATAGAAGAGCATGTAATATGGAAAACAACATCCCACCTACCATAGATAATAATAGAGCTAGGTAGAATAATTTCTGTATAGGGATATCTAAAAAATGAGAAATCAATACTGCTGAAAGAGCCCCAAAAAATGCACCAAATCCCTGTAATCCTTCTATAGCCAGATTAGTGATACCACTTCTTTCACTATAAATTCCCCCAATTGCCATTATAAAAAGAGGCAATGCAAAGGATAATCCATCAATAATAAGTGTATCCATTATTCTAACTCCTTTCCTGCTCTAAATTCTAGTTTATCCTTGTTACTTCTGATTTTAAACTGTATATAGGCACCACACGCACTAAATAGCAAAATCAAACCTGTGATTACGGATGCTATTTCTTGTCTTACACCTGCTATGGAACTCATATAGGTGCTGCCTTTGTCGATTATAGATATAATAAATGAAGATGCAATGATTCCATAGGGATTGGTGTTTCCCAATAATGCAACTGCTATTGCGTCAAAGCCCATACTTGGTAATACCTTGGGTTGTATTGAGGCATAATACCCTAGATAATAAGTAACTCCTGCTAAGCCAGCAAAGGCTCCAGATAATACCATGGTAATTATCATGGTTTTTCCAACATTGATACCAGCGTATTTAGCTCCCTTTGGATTAGCACCTACTGCTTTAATTTCAAAACCAATACGTGACTTGTCTAGAAATATTTTTAGAACAATAGCCAAAATAATAGCAATTATAAAGCCAATAGAAAGGTCCATCTTTAGGCCAGAAAATTCTACATTAACCAAAGTTAGTCTGGATGCTTCATTGATATATTTAGATTGTCTAGATACTGGATCTATATAGTAGGAATGAATAAAGAAACTTAGTACATATTGGACTATATAATTAAACATAATTGAAGATACTACTTCATTTATATTAAATTTATATTTTAATAAACCGATAATTCCTCCAAGGGCTGATCCCGCTAAAATACCAATGATTAAAACAAAAGGCTTTGCCATTATTGAGCTTAATCCACTATAACCTACAATTATGGTTGCAAAATAGCCAGCTATCAGCATTTGTCCAGATACTCCTATATTGAATAATCCTCCCTTTAGGGCTATTGCAACTGCTAATGATGCAAAAATCATAGGAGTCATGAAGTTTAAAAGAGTAAGGAAATCCGTGAGCATACTCTTATATCCAGCATAAGATGGTTTTGGTAAAATCCCTGCCCCTTGTAAAAGATTATAAAATGCTCCAATTGGATTTTTCCCAAGGATTATAATAATGACAGAGACAACAATAAGGCTTAAGAGAATTAAAAAAGCTGGTATAGTTAGATGCTGCCATTTTTCGTTGCCTAATAGCTTCAATATAATTTTACTTAAAAAACTTTTTTTAGTTTTATCTTCATTTAATTTACTCATGCTGTAACCCCCATCATAAATTCGCCCACTTCTTTAGTCGTTAGCGTTTCAGCAGGTGCAATTTTCTGTATCTCACCATTATATATAACACCTATGGTATCAGCAATATTCATGATTTCATCTAATTCTAAAGAAATAAGAAGAATTGCCTTCCCTTTATCTCTTTCTTCTAAAATCATCTTTTGTATATTTTCAATGGCTCCAATATCTAAGCCCCTTGTTGGCTGAACAAAAATCATTAGAGGAGAACCAAGTTCAATTTCTCTTCCAATAATTGCTTTCTGTTGATTACCACCACTCATTTGACGAACCTGAGTATTAATTCCTTGACTACTACGTATATCATACTTTTCTATAAGTTTTTTTCCATATTCATCCATAACATTCTTATTTAACATACCATTTTCATTGAAAGGCTTTTTATAATAATCTTTTAGGGAAAGATTTTCTGCTAAAGTAAAATCTAAAATCAATCCATAGGATTGCCTATCCTCTGGTATATAGGATATTCCTTCCATAGTTCTCTTTCTAATGCTATATTGACTGATATCTACTCCATTTAGGTGAATCTTTCCACTGAAAATGTCTTTTAATCCTCCAATAGCATCTGCAATTTCTACTTGACCATTCCCAGAAACTCCAGCAATAGCAAATACTTCACCGCCATGTATTTTAAACGAAACATCCTTAACTACATTAAAATCATCTTGGTTCTTTACTGTAAGATTGTTTACTTCTAATATTACTTCTCCAAAATTTGCAGGTTTCTTTTCAGTCTCAAAAGAAACATCTCTGCCCACCATTAGATTTGCCATTTCCTTTGTTGATGTATCCTTCACATCTAGTACATCCACTAATCTACCTTTTTGTAAAATTGCACATCTGTCTGCTACTCTTTTGATTTCTTCCAACTTATGTGTAATTAGAATAATGGTTTTTCCACCCTTGCGTAGTTCTTCAATAATACCCAATAAAAAGTCTATTTCCTGTGGAGTCAGTACTGCTGTTGGTTCATCAAATATTAGTATTTCTGCTTCTCTATATAACATTTTTAAAATTTCTACTCTTTGTTGGAGAGATACATTTATATCTTCAATTTTCTTTGAGGGATCAACTTCTAATCCATATTTTTTTGAAAGGTCAGCAATATTTTTACTGGCTTCTTTAATATTTACATATGGAAACAATCCAGCAAGTTTTTTTATAGGCTCTATACCAAGTATAATATTTTCTGTTATTGTATAATTTTGAACTAATTTAAAATGTTGGTGTACCATCCCTATATTTAATCTTGTTGCATAATTAGGTGAGTCTATTTTCACCTTTTCACCTCTGATCCAAATCTCGCCTTCATCTGGTTCATACATTCCAAATAGCATACTCATTAATGTGGACTTACCTGCACCATTCTCACCTAAGAGTGCATATATCTCACCCTTTTTAACTTGAATGGTAATGTCATCATTTGCAATTATTCCAGGAAATCTCTTTGTTATATGTTTCATTTCAACAATATACTCAGACATAATCATTCTCCTCAGTTCTATTATCTGTAAAAATCAAATAATTCCATTATCTACTTTATTAGTGAAAAAAATATCACTTTCTACTGCTTTTCTCAATAGAAAGCGATATCTCTTACATAATATTAGTTATATTCCCTTTGACTAGTTAATAAAACTATGGTAAGCCTGGGAATGAATCAGAAGTAATTCCATTAAAGTTTGCAGCTGGAACAATTTTACCTTCTTTTAATAATCCATAAGCCTCATCCATCTTTGAGATAGTATCTGATGTTAGTTGATGACGTCCTTCTTTACTTACATATCCTGTTGAGTCAGTATCTGCTTTTAATAAAACATTATCGCCTTTAAAAGATTCATCTTTTACTGAATTTAAAGCTCTTTCAACATTAATGTTCATTACCTTTAGCCCTGATGTTAGTATTATGTTTTCACTTCCATTTACACCATCATCATATTGGTCAACGTCACAACCTATTACTTTTACATCTCCTGAAGCTTCTTTTGCAGCAGTAAATACACCATTACCAGTTCCACCAGCAGCTACAAAAATAATATCCACACCTTCAGAAATTAATGCATTTCCTAATACTTTACCTGTTGCTTCATCATCAAAAGATCCAGCATAGTTTCCACCAACATTAGCACCTGTAACATCTGTACCTGCATATGAAGG